>NZ_JBLBUE010000260.1:0-2827 GCF_047290655.1 Alteromonas sp. AMM-1
CAAGAATAACCGCAGCAGTCACCACATCGCCAACCAGCGGCCCGCGTCCTACCTCATCTACACCAGCTATATAGACGTATTCATTACTCATTGATTACCTCAATAACCGCATCGGCAGCCCGCTCATCGGCATTCTGCTTTAATGATTTGTGTAAACGGGTAAACGACGCCACAAGCTCTGTGGTATCGGTAGAAAACAATGAAATCAACTCCTGGCTTAATCGCTCAGAATTCACGTCTTCCTGCAATAACTCCGGTATTAACTGTTCATCAGCCAGAATATTTGGTAATGCAAAATACTTTGGCTTGTACATGCGTTTCATCATTTTATGTGTGAGCCACGACAATAAATAGGCCGCTACCATGGGTCGCTTACACAGCATGGCTTCAAGTGTGGCGGTTCCTGACGCCAGTAATATAACATCACTGGCAATCATCGCCTCTCGGGACTTTCCTTCCAGTAAAACGACGCGTTTATCGTTTAACCAGGCCGGCAAATTGTCCTGCAAATATTCGTGAATTTGCTGTGTTCGCGCCTGATTCGCAGCAGGGATCACAATTTGGCAATCGGGCATTTTCTGCCACAATTTCTCTACCGTTTGCGTGAATACAGGTAACAGTTTGGCCACTTCGCCACGTCGACTACCCGGTAGTAAAGCCAGGCACGGTTCTTGAACAGCCAAATTTAATGTTTTTCGGGCCTGAACCTGATCAGGCGCGATAGGAATGATATCCGCCATGGTGTGGCCAACAAAGGTATAGGGAATCTGGTACTTATCGTAAACCTGATGCTCAAAGGGAAAAATGCCAAGCACGCGGTTGGTGGCTTTGGCAATCTTAAATATGCGCTTCTCACGCCATGCCCACACGGTAGGACTGACATAGTGGACGGTTTTGATCCCCTTGGCTTTTAGCGCCTTTTCAACACGCAGATTAAAATCAGGTGCATCCACGCCAATATAGACATCTGGCGGATGTTTGACGAAGTGCTCAACCAGTGCATTTTTAACATGAAGAATGCGGCGAATGCTGGACAGTACTTCCACCAGTCCCATCACAGACAGTATTTCAATGTCAAACAGGCTGGTGCAGCCCGCAGCCTGCATATGTGGCCCGGCTATGCCTTCAAAAATGGCATCAGGGTAACGTAGTTTCAGCGCGCGGATCATCCCCGCGGCGAGAACATCTCCTGATGCCTCGCCAGCGACGACCGCTATCCGTAACGGTTCAGGAGACATGAACTAGCGAACTATACCGCGCTCAGCGCCAGCTAAAAAGGTAATTAACATACCGATTTCCGGGCATTCGCCGGTCATTTCAGTTAACTTTTTAATCGCCTCTTCCAGCGTATTGTTGTCGCGGTAAATCACTTTATAAGCCCGTTTAATCGACATGATTGTTTCAGAGCTAAAGCCGCGACGTTTGAGACCTTCAGAGTTTATGCCCTGAGGAATGTGCTTGGTGCCACTTACCATTACAAATGGAGGCACATCACGCAATACAATTGCGCCACCGCCCATAAAGGAATGAGCCCCAATCTTACAGAATTGGTGTACCGCTGTGGTACCGCCTAAAATGGCATAATCGCCAATTTCAACGTGTCCGGCCACCGCGACATTATTTGCCAGGATGGCGTTATCACCAATTTTACAGTCATGCGCAACGTGGGCGTTAACCATCAGCAAATTGTTCGAGCCAATGCGGGTTACACCTTCGTCCTGAATGGTTCCGCGATGAACAGTTACACCTTCGCGAAAAATGTTATTGTCGCCAACAATCAGTTCTGTGCGTTCACCAGCGTATTTTTTATCCTGACAGTCTTCACCTATAGAGCAAAACTGGTAGAAGTGGTTTCCCCGACCTATGCGGCTGGGGCCTTTTATCACTACATGCGATTCGACCCGGCAATCATCGCCAAGCACGACATCGTCTCCCACAATCGAAAATGGACCAATTGATACGTTCTTACCAATTTTCGCATTGGGTGAGATCACTGCAGTTGAATGAATCACGTTATTGTTTCTCTCTCATTGCACACATAAATTCTGCGCTACAGGCTTCTTCGCCATTCACACTGGCCACACCGCTGAATTTCCAGATACCTCGGCGCTCTTTTACCAGGCATACTTCAAAATCCAGTCTGTCACCGGGTGTTACCGGCCGCTTAAAGCGCGCGTTATCAATACCCGCATACAAGTATAGCTTATCGTTTTTACCTACGGTTTTAAAACCCAGAATGCCGGCCGCTTGTGCCATGGCTTCTAAAATTAACACGCCTGGAAAAATGGGATAATCCGGAAAATGACCGGTAAAACACGGCTCGTTCAGGGTGATATTTTTATATGCTTTAATGCTAACGCCCAGCTCGTAATCTGTTACGCGGTCAATTAGCAAAAACGGGTACCGATGCGGTAATAAATCCATGATTTCACGGATTTCAATAATATTAAGTGAACTGGCCAAACACTCTCTCCTTTGACACTATATTAGCAGCACGCGTCCTCAACGGTGTTTTGCTGCTATGACTTCATCTGGGCCGCAACCTTACGCGCTAATCACTTAAAAACAAATCAGACCAACACGTATGTATTGGTCTGATTTGCAAAGTTTATCGATGAAGTAAATCAGAATTACTTGATCTTGCTAACCTGATCTAACACTTTCTGAGACATGTCATGGCTTGCATCAACGTAAACTATAGCAGGTGCATCCAGCACAATGTCATAGCCTTCTTTTGCAGCAACTGCGTCGATAGCCTGTTTGATCAAGGCTAGTAGCTTATTGCGCTCTTCATTTTGACGGCGTTGAATATTCTGTTGCAGAGGCC
>NZ_JBLBUE010000261.1:0-2742 GCF_047290655.1 Alteromonas sp. AMM-1
GGCATTGATAACTTTGGGCTAGCTCAGGCAAAGTAATACATTGGCGGGTTAATTACTCAGTTTCAAAGCATTGCGGAAAATCCGTTGCATTATCAGGCTGTTGATCACATTCGTAAGGGATATAGACGAAGCGTGTATGGAAAACATGCTATTTACTATGTCGTTTCTAATCATTGCGTTGATGTCATGCGAATACTAAGAGTAGAAAACCTGAACACTGCTTTTGAGTAATGAATGTGTTCTGTACGTTATCAGATAGGCTCTTAAAAATTCATAACTGACTTCAGCAACTCGCTAAAGAAAAAGAGTAATTGTTAAATGAACGTAATAGTATTCTTGCACAACAAGAAGTAGATGTGGCCCTAGTTGACCTTGGTCGGGATTGGCGACTTATCTGGTAAAACAGAAAGTAGTGAGAAGTTATTCACCATCTAACCCACGGATTTAGTGGAGATGGTGGCCCCACCTGGACTTGAACCAGGGACCTAACGATTATGAGTCGTGTGCTCTAACCAACTGAGCTATAGGGCCATTTGAATTGTTGCGAGGTGCTATCTATCGATTAGCGGGCGCAAGTATAAGCAGTTTTTGTGTGCTTGTCACCCCATCTCAATACTCAAAATTGCTCAATTGCGCGAATTTTCATCACTTAAGTCCTTGTGCCTCAGCGGTTATTTACTTGAGGGCTATATTTGCCGTCAATGGCGGCCATAGATTAGTGCAAAAACGGAGTTTGTCTGCTATCTTTCAGCTACTTAGTAGGATTTTCTTCGAATCGGCAATTCATCTGGAGAATAATAATGACTGAAAAACCATACCTGGTTAGTGGCCGAAACACGCTTATTCACAAAGTACGCAAGTTTGATTTGCTGGTTCTTAATGGCAGTGACGCTCCACCTATCGTAGTAACGTTCCGCGGCATTAAAGAGTACACCGGAAAGGTACCTGAGAATAAACGTGAGGCAAAAATGATGGACATGGAACTGGTAGACGTTACTACCAGCGATGTGTTCGGCGACGAAAAAACGCTGATTTTTATTCAAACCTTAAGTGGTAAAGAATACAAAGTGGACTATTCGAAAGCGGGTACAGATATGTTCATCCGTGTTCACCAGGACAGCATTTTTTAACGCGGTGTTACCTCGGCCATTCCTTGAATGGCCTGTCATCCAGCATCTTCGATATTTCCCCATCCGTCAGGATTGAGTGTGTTAAAGCCATGAATAGCTTTGGGTTTGCCTTTTAGCTGCACGTATCGGCGATCGTAAATATTAAACTGACACAAATCCTTGGGCGTTGTTTCAGACGCATTGAGTTCATTCAGGATGCCGCCATGTCGCAGTCCTTCTGCCACCAGTTCAGAACAAAACCAGCGATTAAATTTACGCCTGTTGTAGGTTAGCCATTTGAACCATTTGTGGTCGTCGAAGGTGTCGATTGCTGCCCCAAACAATTGCCATATATCGTAGGATTTGTTTAGTTGGTCAGCCAGGAATTCATGGAAGGTAATCCAGTTGTCTTCCAGTGAGGCTTTGGCATCGTTGTGAAGGGGCAACCACCAGATATCGCCCTTGTAGGTGCGAATGCGTTCTCCCACGTAGTTATACATCACCCCTTTTTTGCCTTTGATTGACGTTGCTTCAATCATAGTGAGGTCGTTGAGGTGCTGGTTAGTTGGCGTGTCGGGCGTATCTACAACCAGAGCGGTGTGGGTAACCACTGAACGGGTAGTGAATTTTGCCCAGCGAGAAAATAGACTGGTACCACCAAAGGCAATGATGTCGCCCGGTGCGATAAGGTGTTTTACTTCCTCATAGTGTTTATGGGTTAACACGGTTATTCCTTTATACAGATTGCGAAGCGACAATCCGCGGATTAATTCACTGTTGCGTGTCCGAACGCAGCATAGCAATGCGCAAAACGCAGTAATGAATCAATCTGCTCCTTTCTTCGAATGTTACAAATTGTGTGGTCTGCACGACTAACCTGAAGGTTAATCCGACCGTTTAACTGCAGTTATATCCCGTTTATCGCAAAATCTCAAATAGCAGTAATTTAACGTTTCTGAGACAACCTTTTTACGTTCTGTCTCTACTGTATAGGGGCGTACCGGAAAGTCTTGCTGTGTTTCCCTGCGCAGCATCGAGTTAATCAGAGGATAAGATCATGAAAGTAAGTAACCGTATTTCTGCCCCACTGGCTATTGCCGCATTGATGTCTGTAAGTGCTATGGCTGCAATGAGTTCAGCTCAGGCTGCCACTATGTCTGCTGCGATGGAACAAAAGTTGGTAGCGGTGTGTGAGGCCATTAAAGACGACAGTAGAATTGCACTGCATAAAGCCGTGAAAAGCAGCGGTGTTAGCTATCGCGTACTGGCCAACGGATTGGTGTGTAATGGCCAGGATATGTATAGCTTTGCCATGTTAAACAACGCTAATCAAACCGGCGCAATCATCGCCAAGCGAACCAATCTGGCTGAGCGCAGCCTCACTGCAAAGCGCTAAGTTTTCCTTTCCCTGGGCTTGAGGCTGCCAGTTGGCTGCCTCTTTTTTCATAAGGTAGCACTGTGTTAACAGCAACGCGAACTGAGCCAATCTCGTTCGTTATGACGCAAGGTAAACTGGCGCAGGCTTTTTCACATAGCTTGCAAGAACTCACTTTGCCTGAATGTCAGTTTGAATTTACCACGGATCTGCACACGCAGTTTTGTTTTCAGGCCCGTTTGCAACATCCCGGGCTCA
>NZ_JBLBUE010000262.1:0-2720 GCF_047290655.1 Alteromonas sp. AMM-1
AACCGGATAGTTGGGCTTTCATTAGTGACGGTAAATTGCGCCACATCGAATGTTTCCGAACACTGGGTGCTTCGTTTAAATGGCGGTTTCCCACGCAGAGCTGGTTTATTGTCTTGGCAGGTTTGCGATGTAGTTACTACTTCAAATTGAGCTAAATCTTCTGCATAGCGACTGAGGCTCTGCCGCTTAAATGGTGGTTTACCCGAAAAATCAGTGACAGGATGTTGATTGTTTTCTGAGACATTCAAGTTTGCTGGTACTTCATCTGCGTGCACCACTGATGTGCAAAATGGGAGGGAGAAGGCAATGAATAACGAGATTATGCTTTTCTTCATGCAAGTGTCCTTTTATCTAAAATTTAACCTATCTTCATGTAATATCTAAATAATATAAGATCTTAACCTAAAGTTTAAAGCCTTGCTCGTGATAGCTTTAAGCTATCATTTATAAGAATTTTTAATGATCCTTTATCCAATGATGCCCGGATTGCACGGTTTTGGTGATTTTGTGTTCGTTGTTGGTAAGTTTGGTGGATTGGCTTGTTAAAAATGTTAATAATATTAGTTGGTTAGCAGGTGGTGCATGAATTGCTATCTATCCGGTAAAGCCTGTCGATGTGTATTTATGCCATGAAGTACAAATGTAGTTTAGTCTCGCTGTTATTGCTTATAGTCTGTGTCTGTAAAACTGTACACGCTGAGCAATTCAAGTTGAAACAAAGCGAAGGTGGAACGCTTTATTTGCAAATTCATTCTCAGGTGCTTGACGAAGTCAAATTCCTGTTAGACACGGGATCATCACTAACGTTACTCACACCTGAAACATTCAATAAGTTAAGTGCAAACGAAGTTGTAGAAGTCGGTTTCGTTAATGCCCGCTTGGCTAACGGACACATAAAAAAAGTAAAAACTTATCTTCTTGCTGAGTTTGCTTTAAGTGATGCCTGTACGTTCCACGATGTGCGGGTGGCTGTTTTACCTCGATCGAACAACATTTTAGGTATGGCACTTTTGTCAAAAGCGGGCACATTGCACATAAGTATGAATCCGCCAACATTAAAGCTAGACAACTGCGACTCGACGGATACCTCGGTAATACCGCCGGTTTAAGCGCATTGGGGCGCTAACATTAAATTGGATTGCTGTGCCGATACAAAATTCTTTTTGCCTCTTGTTTTACTTCCCGGCGCTCCCGCCATGCCCACAATAGGTCGCGATGGTGGGCAATCGCGTCTTCGGGAATGACTATCGGGATGAAGTACCGTTCTAACCCTGATGTATCCAGCGTTAATTTGGTAAGTGGTGGGATCTGCCAGGGGGCGAACAAGTCCTGATTGTCCAGATGTGCAATTTCGGGTACCCATTTGCGAATAAAGTCGCCCTGTGGGTCGTGATCCTGAGCCTGCTTCACCGGGTTATAAATACGCAATGTGTTAGTGCCTGTGATCCCGGCTTGCATTTGGCACTGTGGGTAGTGGATCCCTGGCTCAAAATCCAAAAACTGTTGTGCAAGATGAAGGGCTGCATGGCGCCAGTCGAGCAGTAAATAATGGGTGAGAAAACTCACCAGCATGGCCCGCATACGAAAATTCAGGTAACCGGTTTTTATCAGACTTCGCATACAGGCATCCACCATAGGGATGCCTGTGTTGCCTTCCTGCCACGCGGTAAGCTGTTCCAAAGCCTTTTGCTCTGTTCTGAACGGGAAATTAATATATCCCGTATTAACCGGCCTGAATTCTTGTTCACTTTCGCTCTCAAATTTCTGAATAAAATGACAGTGCCAATGAAGCCTTGACGTAAAGGCTTGTAACGACAACGGTAAAGGTGATGTTGACGACGTCACGGCCTGATAGACCTGTTTTACACTCAGGTTGCCCCAGGCCAGATAAGGAGACAAGCGCGAACAACTTTCCATGCTCTTCAGCGGACTCGAAATGTGCTTATGATACTGGCGGTGTCGTTTGCTTATAAAGCTCTGAATCAGTTGATGGGCATGTGATTCCCCTCCTGATTGCATGAAAGGATCAGCACTGTGAAGTCTGCTGGACAGCGTTTTAGGTACCCGGGTAACCAAGGCTTTATGTTGCAACCAGTTTATTTTCGATAAAGGCGTTTCGAGCACTGCACTCTGCATCTGCTGTTGCCAGTGATTCACCCAGTGCCGCCGATGCGAAAGACCTCGAATTACGCCAGCGTAGGGAGATTCGATCCAGGTAACCCCTGCATGTTGACACCAGGCTTTCAGCGCTTTGTCGCGCTGATAAGTAATAGAAAGACCCACTTCTTCGTAACTGTAAATCGTAATGTTTTGATAATGTTCACGAAGTCGCTCAAAAAAGGGCAGGGCATCGCTGTAACTCACATGCAGATTGGCAGAATGTGACGCTAACTGGCCCTCCATATCAAGCAGGCTTTGCCACACAAATCGCCAATGACGCTCGCTGTAGTGTGGATCACGCATAATATCGGGTTCAAACAGATACAGAGGTAATACAGGGTTTCCAGCTTGCCATGCAGCATGCAACGCCTGATTGTCTTGCAGACGCAAGTCTCGCTTAAACCATACTACGCTGATAGGTGCGCATTCCGATTAACTTGAACAGCCATTCCGGTTTTATTTGAACACCTCAGATCAACGCATCGTTGGCTAGTCGTTTTTTACCTTAAGTGTTCAAGTGGCGTCAACGGTCGCCAGTGTTTTTCGCATTGATTCCCCTT
>NZ_JBLBUE010000263.1:0-2715 GCF_047290655.1 Alteromonas sp. AMM-1
AAAACAAACGCAAGTCAGGCGCTGAATGCCTGGTACCAAATGAATCAGGCTGCTAACTTGTTTTTGAGTCAACGCCAGTTTCAGCAGCGCAGGGCTGTGGTAAATGCACTGGGTACACTGCAACAAAACATTGAACAGTTTTCCGAATCGTTCACACGCAGGCATCAGTCAGAACTCGTCATGCTTACCGAACTGGGCGAGCAGTTTCAGAGTGATTTTGCGCAGAGTGTACAGGCTAATCGCAATTATTTATCGCTGGTGAATGTTGTAATGGCGGGTGATGCCGTGGAATTTACCATTCAGGCCAACAAGTTGCGTGAGCGATCGCTGGCCTTACTCGATGAAATCAAACGGCAGGGGGAAGATGCCGTATCGGTTACCCACCGTCTTATTCAGCTCTCAGTGGTAATCGGCTTAACTCTGTTTATTATTTTTGGGTTATTTTTCCATATCCACATTACCAACGCGATTAAACGGTTAACCGAGTCGTTTCAATCGTTCCGTTCGGGCGATTTGGCTGCTCCCATTCACGATACTCATCGCGTGGACGAAATCGGACTGCTGGCTGGGGCCGCGCAGCAATTTCGTGAAGTGAGTGAAGATTTACTCAAGGCCAAAAAAGAAGCGGAGAATACATCAAAAATTAAGTCTGAGTTTCTGGCCAATATGAGCCATGAAATTCGAACTCCCATGAATGGCATTCTCGGCATGGTGGGTTTGCTGTCGAAAACCAAACTGGCCACTGAGCAAAAAGAAATGCTCGATATCATTGACTCATCAGGTAAAAGTTTACTGGTGATTTTGAACGATATTCTCGACTTCAGCAAAATTGACTCGGGCAAAATCCAGTTGGAGCATGCACCATTTGATTTGTACAAGATGATTATCGAGCTGAATCATTTATTCAATCCGCTGGCAAAAGAAAAGGGGATCGGTTTTTCGGTACCCCGGCTCGATACCTTGCCACGTCAATATTTCATGGGGGACGTAACCCGCATAAAACAGGTGTTAATTAACCTGTTAAGCAATGCGGTAAAGTTCACTTCAAAGGGGCAGGTAAACTTGTTCATTACGCAACAAGCCAATGTTCCTGATGACGACTTGAATTGCACAATTACATTTGCGGTTTCAGATACCGGCATAGGTATTCAGAAGGATCAATTGTCGTCTTTGTTTGATGCATTTTCACAGGCGGATTCGTCGATTACCCGTCGTTTTGGTGGAACCGGGCTTGGGCTGAGTATTTCAAATAAACTGTTAATGCTAATGGGGGCAAAGCTTGCTGTAGACAGCACACCTGGACAGGGGTCGAGTTTCACGTTTGATTTAACTCTGCCAGTTGCAACAGTGCACAGCCGACTGGATCACAATAAAGTAATACAAGTCTCATTCAGACAGGACGGTAGTCAGCGCGTACTCATAGCGGAAGACAATGAAATAAATCAATTGGTTGTTAAAGCAATGCTTCGCAATCTTGGCTTTACCAATGTGGCTTTGGCCAATAATGGCAAGGAAGCAGTTGATTTTTGCAAAGTGAATCACGTCGATATTATTTTCATGGATATGCAAATGCCAGAGATGGATGGGCTGGAAGCCACGCGTCAAATCAGGTTGTTACCGCTATTCAGGCGTACACCTATTATTGCGTTAACTGCCAATGTGATGCCTGAAGACAGCGCAGCCTGCTTTGCTGCTGGTATGACACACTTTCTAACCAAACCCATAGACGAAGCGGCTTTCACTAAAGTGCTTAATTCAATTATGTCGCAGCCTTAGTCGCTCTGCTGCGGGGAGATGTTGGGCGCTACTGTGGTCTCTTCAGGTTGCACTGGTGCCGCCAACGCAGCTAAAGCCAGCCTGAGTGCATCTTTGCGTGCTTTTAATTGGTTTTTTGTTTCGCTATCGGCCTGTGACATCTGCGTTTGAATTTCAGCTAATTCAGCTTCAATTGACATCTTGTCGCGCTGAACCGATTCCGCTTCCTCTGCCTTATCAAAAATCATTTCTTCAGGTAAGGCCGAGTCAGTTGTTTGAGCCTTGGAAACTTTCTTGCGAGCAGGGATCATTACTCTTCCATCTGGTTGAGGGCGCGAATTCACAAACGTGGGTGAAACAATTTCAATGCCGGCATGATGCAGATTATCAAGCACGGCTTTATGCAGCTTCGAACGTGCGCTTAG
Source organism: Alteromonas sp. AMM-1 (assembly GCF_047290655.1). Lineage (NCBI taxonomy): Bacteria > Pseudomonadati > Pseudomonadota > Gammaproteobacteria > Alteromonadales > Alteromonadaceae > Alteromonas > Alteromonas sp. AMM-1. Next base: position 2,181 of record NZ_JBLBUE010000263.1, read on the forward strand.
CAGGCTTTTTACATCGGTAAGTAATCCGGCAACGCGATAGGTAACGGAGAAATCGCCAAGGCTGATCACTTGCACAAAAGGTTCTTCCAGGCCTGCGTCAGTGCCAGCTTTTAATAAGTGCTTTTCAACGGTACTGTGGTGAAGTTCGTAGCCCAGGCTTAAATCCACGGAGACAATGGCGCCAGAGGAACGCACTACTGTTACAGGGCTATTAATTAAAATGGTATTGGCGAAGGCAATTAATTCGCGGGTTTCAGTTTGAATTTCCGTTTCGAGTAAGCCCATTTCTGCTACCCGGCCAGAAAATCCATTCACTCTCACAAAATCGCCAATCCGAAATGGCTTATTAAATCGCAGTACCAGGCCAGCCATTACATTTGACACGATAGTGGTAGAGGAAAACGCAATGACACCGGAAAGTAAAATACCAATCAGCGCAAGGATTTGATTTTGGATAGCTTCACTTAATGGCAGCGACAGAACAAAGGCAATCACACTCACCAGTGTCAGCAATAGCATAATCAACTGGCGCGGC
>NZ_JBLBUE010000264.1:0-2691 GCF_047290655.1 Alteromonas sp. AMM-1
ACATCCCACAAAAGGATGGTAAACCAGTTCACCCTATTAAAGCTGATTATTTAAAGCCCGTGGTAGACAGTTACCGCAGCGCTGGCAAGCCATTCAAAATGGGCATGGTATTCCCGGTATCTACACATAACTATGAACTGCGTTATTGGTTAGCGGCTGGCGGGATTCACCCTGGTTATTATGCGCCACACAAAGGGGATACCTCGGGTCAAATTGACGCTCAGGCTCTGCTGTCAGTTACCCCACCACCGCAAATGCCAGCCACTATGGAAGCAGGCACCATTTACGGTTATTGCGTAGGTGAGCCATGGAACCAGCAGGCCGTATTCAAAGGTATTGGTGTACCGGTTATTACTGACTATGAGATTTGGAAAAACAACCCGGAAAAAGTATTTGGTGTAAGTAAAGCCTGGGCTGATGCTAACCCGAATACCCATATTCGCGTGGTGAAAGCCATGATCCGTGCTGCTATGTGGCTGGATGCGAACAACAACGCAAACCGTGCTGAAGCGGTAAAAATCCTGGCTAAAAGTAGCTATGTAGGTGCTGACGAAGACGTTATTGCAAACAGCATGACAGGAACGTTTGAATACGAAAAAGGCGACAAGCGCGAAGTGCCTGATTTCAACGTATTCTTCCGTCATAACGCGACTTACCCCTACTACAGTGATGCTATCTGGTACCTCACGCAAATGCGTCGTTGGGGCCAAATCTCTGATGCCAAATCTGACGACTGGTACAAAGAAACGGCAAAACAGGTATACCGTCCGGATATCTATGCACAAGCTGCTAAGGCATTGATTGCTGAAGGTAAAGCGTCACCGGCTGATTTCCCTGAATTTGCAACCGAATCTGGCTTCAAACCGCCGCAAACGGAATTTATCGATAACGTAACGTTTGATGGTACTAAGCCGAATGCATACCTGGAACAGTTCAGCATTGGTCTGAAAGGCGACACGGTTCTATAACCGTGTCGATTAAAAGGGGGTTACTTTGATGAGTAAATCAGCAAGCGTTGTGAGTCAAATCGGCCAAATCCGAAACAAAAATATACTCGGGAGTATTATGTCTACCATACCGAAACTGTTGATGCCGGTGGTTGGATTGCTACTGTTCCTGGCCTTGTGGAATGGCGTTGCTAAGACTATCGATACTTCTCTGGGCCAGTTTCCTGGTCCTGCGCAGGTATGGGAGCAGTCTTTAACGCTCATCAATGAACACATTGCGCAGCGTGATAAAGCCAGTGACTTCTATGCTCGTCAGGAAGAACGCAATGCCGAGCGCCTGGCGAAAGATCCAAGCTTTGAACCGAAAATTCGCCCATTTACAGGCGCCCCCACGTTTTTTGACCAGATATGGACGAGTTTGTACACCGTTATGGTTGGATTCGTTATTGCCAGTATTGTGGCGGTGCCAGTGGGTATTTTGTGTGGATTGAGCCGTTCTGCCTATTCAGCAATGAACCCCCTTATTCAAATTTTTAAGCCGGTTTCTCCCTTGGCCTGGCTGCCATTGGTAACAATGGTAGTCAGTGCTGTTTACGTAAGTGAAGATCCGATGTTTTCCAAGTCATTTATTACGTCGGCGTTTACTGTGTCTCTGTGTTGCCTGTGGCCCACGCTAATCAACACGGCAGTGGGGGTATCAAACATTGATTCTGACCTGGTAAACGTAAGTAAAGTACTTCGCCTTAAACCGCTTAGTCATGTACAAAAAATTGTGTTGCCTGCGTCTATTCCCATGATATTCACCGGTTTACGCCTCTCTCTGGGCATAGGCTGGATGGTATTGATTGCGGCAGAGATGCTGGCGCAGAACCCCGGACTTGGAAAATTTGTGTGGGATGAATTTCAAAATGGTAGTTCCGAATCACTGGCCAGAATCATGGTCGCGGTTATCACGATCGGAATTATCGGTTTCCTGCTTGACCGTCTGATGTTATCCGTTCAGCGCCTGGTCAGTTGGGATAAAAATGCGGTGCTTCGTTAAGCCGCGCCTGGTATTGAGAGGATATAGCCATGCAATCTAAACATTTGGAACTGAGTCAGGTAGGTATTGATTTTCCTACCCCTAAAGGCCCGTTTACTGCATTAACTGACGTTAACCTGAAGATTGTCAAAGGGGAATTCATTTCTCTTATCGGACACTCAGGGTGCGGCAAGTCAACGGTGCTGAATATTGTGGCTGGCTTACATACGGCAACCACGGGTGGTGTCATTCTCGACGGTTCAGAAGTTCGCGAACCCGGCCCTGAGCGCGCAGTCGTGTTTCAAAACCACTCGTTGCTGCCCTGGTTATCGGTTTATAAAAACGTTGAACTGGCGGTTAAGCAAACCCAGAAGAATAAGTCCAAAAAGGAAATTCGCGAATGGGTAATGCACAACCTTGAACTGGTGCATATGACCCATGCGCTCGAGAAGTTACCGTCGGAAATTTCTGGTGGGATGAAGCAGCGAGTGGGGATCGCCCGTGCGCTGGCCATGGAACCCAAGGTGTTGCTAATGGATGAGCCGTTTGGTGCACTTGATGCGCTTACCCGAGCACATTTGCAGGATTCTCTGATGGAGATCCACGCTGAACTTGGCAACACGGTGATCATGATCACCCACGATGTGGACGAAGCGGTTTTGCTGTCGGATCGCATTGTGATGATGACCAATGGCCCGTCGGCCACCATCGGCGAAGTGCTTG
>NZ_JBLBUE010000265.1:0-2636 GCF_047290655.1 Alteromonas sp. AMM-1
CAAATAGCCGACGACCTTCACCGGACACACACCAATGAGCAACCTCATGCAATGCACTTGAAAAATAACCGTGAGCAAACACAATCTGGTGGTACTCACAGTGTGCGTGGTTGCCGTTCAGTTTGCTACTGCTTACTGCCGCACAGGCGCGCCCAGCCGGTAAATACACCGGCTCATCTCCGCCCAGCACAAGGCGTGTGGCATAAGATTGGGCAAACGTGTTGTTAAACACATCAATTAACGCTGGCACCTGCAAATCAACGTCGCTATGCCCGACATGATCAGATTGTAATTGACACGCAGTATTCATACGGATAGTTAAGCAGTATTACCCTGTTTCATATGGCCGCGGAGGATACCAAATACCGCGCCCTGCCACCAGATTGTATTGCAGGTTGAAGCCGGATATCATGATTTTCCAGTGTAAACGAAAGGTATTAGTACGTGACAGACTCCCTTATTGCTCATCTAAGGCAAGTGAATGCCAGGCGCCAGTTAGCGCAGCAAATGGGCATTTTGGAGGACATTCAGGCAGTACAGCGCTGGCAATGCAAGCGGTTGCTAACAACGCACGCGAAGATGGCAAGCCAGACTGAATACCACGACGCCATCACCTTTTTTGTTGATGAACTGTACGGGCCAAAAGATTTCAGCCAACGCGACGCCGACTTAATTCGCGTGATCCCAAAACTTGCTAAAGCCTTACCCAATAAAGCTATGGTGGCACTGGATAAAGCACTTATGCTGAATGCCTTGTCGTTTGAACTGGACATGGCCGTTGCACAACACCTTGATAATACACCGCTCAATCGCGATACCTATGCGATGGCCTACCGGTCGGTGGGCAGGGCTGATGACAGAGCGACGCAGATTGCGATTGTTGCCTCGTTAGGCGAACAACTGGCGGATGTGGTGAAGATCCCCGGTATCGGGCTTATTATTAAACTGTCGCGTCGGCCCGCCAAAATGGCCGGATTACTGGCCCTGCACGATTTTCTTTACCGCGGATTCAGTGCTTTTAAAGGGCTGGGTGATGTGAAGGCCTTTATAGAACCCGTGATTGCCGCTGAAACTGAATTAAATGCTGCGTTGCTCGACGCACGCGTAAACTTAACAACGGATAACCCCCTACCCGATGTCTGATATTTCTCCCTGGCAATACCCCAACCCATTTGTTGTAACCTGGAAAATTCAGGAACAAGACATAGACCACTACCAGCACGTGAACAACGTGGCCTATCTGAGCCAACAAGAAAATGTAGCCTGGCAACATTCACGCTCGCTAGGATTAAGCTTTGAACACTATAAGGAACTGGACCGGGCTATGGTGATTGTGCGCCATGAACTGGACTATGTTAAACCGGCTTTTCGCGACGATGAGCTGCATTGCGCGACCTGGATTGTTGCCTGCGATGGTCGCTTACAACTCACCCGGGAGTTTCAGTACATTCGGGCCAGTACAGGTGAAACTCTGTACCGTGGCAAAACCCGGTTTATCTGTGTTAAGTTGTCGTCTGGTCAACCCGCAAGAATGCCCCGGCCTTTCGCCGATATTTATCAGGGTGCGGTGATCCCGCAGATTCAAGGATAGTTATTTTACATGTCTCGCTATACTCAGGTTGTAACAGTGGCATTGCTTTGCTCGATGGCACTCAATGCCTTTTTGTTGTTTAGCGATGATGATTCACCCTTGCGCTATCCTACTGAATCGGTTCCTCGTCATAACGCACCGCAATCGTCTGAGTCACCTGCTATGGTTAGCGTTCGTCAATCGGTGCCTGATCAATCATCAGTCGCCTCGGCGAGCCCGTCAGCGCAACGCCGCACATTGGCCTCCACAGAGAGTATTGCTGATTCAATAGCTCTGGCTCGTGAGTGGCTGGAGGCAGGTGAATACGGTAACGTGGAAGCATTTATTCAACGAATGATACGCAACCACTTTACTAACCCTGAGCTGCTGTTACTGGAAGCAGACTGGTTTCTGGCCACGCAACCGCTTGCTCTTGCCCTTGCACACATTTACGAATTATTGGATAGCGGCATGCTGCCGGCCGACCAGCAGGACAAACTGGCAATACGCGCAGAAAGTCTACGCGACGAGGCCATTCGCGCACTATATGAAGGTCATGAGTGGGATATGCTGGCGCAGTTTATTGAGCCCTTATTTCAACTGTTCCCTACCGATCGCTCGTTAATTTTATTGTTGGCTGAAGCTTATGCTCAGCAACAAAAATTCACCCTAATGGAAGACACTCTGGCCAGCTTGCCACCGGATCATCCCGGCGCGGAACAATTGCGCAAGCGCATGCAAACTGCACAGGATGATACTATTGATGACGGGATAATTGACGATAGTCTGCCCGATAAAACCCTTACTACCCGGGTGAGCCTGGAGAAATACGGCGAACACTATTTGGTAGAGGTAGACTTACAGGGTACCCATGCCAGTTTAATGCTGGATACCGGCGCAAGCAGCACGGCAATCAGTCAACAAGTGTACCGGCAGTTACAGCGCTTTTCACGGCTGCAAATGCTGGGATTATTCGACGTAAATACCGCAAGCGGACCCATTCGTGCACCGTTGGTAAAAATAGCATCCTTAACGTTGGGGCCTTACACATTAAAAGACATAGGTG
>NZ_JBLBUE010000266.1:0-2623 GCF_047290655.1 Alteromonas sp. AMM-1
GCCTAAATCCAGCATGCGATCGGCTTCGTCGAATACCAGCATTTCCAAACCCTGGATAAAAAAGCTCTTATCTTCCAGATGGTCGGCAATTCGGCCCGGCGTACCCACAATGATATGAGGATTACGGCGTAGTGCTTTAGTCTGGTCGTTAAAATTATCGCCACCGACTATCAAGGTAGTGGTGATATTTTTTTTCTGACACAGCCATTTAACTTCTGAAAACACCTGTTTTGCCAGTTCGCGGGTGGGGGCAAGAATAAGCACTCTCGGATCTTTTTTGCTCAATGCTTTTTGCGTAAGCAGGCGATGCACGATCGGCACCAGAAACGCCAGTGTTTTACCTGAGCCCGTTTTTGACGATGCCATAATGTCTTTACCCAGCAAAGCTGGCAGGATGGTTTGTTCCTGAACGTCGGTCAGTTCAGTAAACTGCTTGTCCTGAAGACGGGAAACAATGGTATGGTGAACGGGTAAATCGGTAATTAACAAAACAGCGCTCCACAATAATATCGCGCTTATTATCCCTGATTAACCCATAGAGTAAAGCGAAAGCGGGGCAGACTTATCATTCGTAGATAAGAAAGGCAGCGGGACACGACGCCCGCCGCCAAAAGACCGTGAGGTCTCAAAGGGAATTAAGCAAATTGCATTTCCGGAATATCGCCATCGGCAACTAATTTACCGGCTGTTTTCTGGCGAATTTCCTCAACCGACACGCCTGGTGCGCGCTCGCGCAAATGGAACGCACCGTCTTTTACTTCCAGTACCGCTAAGTCGGTAATAATGCGTGTAATGCAGTTCACACCGGTAAGCGGTAGTGTACATTCCTGCAATAATTTAGAGTTACCGTGTTTATCGGCGTGGGTCATGGTAACGATAATGTTTTTAGCGCCTGCAACCAGATCCATTGCACCACCCATGCCTTTAATCAGTTTGCCGGGGATCATCCACGACGCAATATTGCCGTTTACGTCTACTTCAAATGCTCCCAGAACAGTAAAGTCCACATGCCCGCCGCGGATCATGGCAAAGCTTTCAGCCGAACTGAAAATAGACGCACCGCTGATGGCTGTTACGGTTTCTTTGCCAGCGTTAATCATGTCGGCGTCGATTTGTTCTTCGGTAGGGTATGGACCCATGCCCAGCAGGCCGTTTTCAGACTGTAACATTACGCTGATCCCTTTGGGCACAAAGTTGGCCGCCAGGGTAGGAATACCAATGCCCAGGTTTACGTAGTTGCCGTCCTGAAATTCCTGGGCTACACGCATTGCGATTTGATCTCTGGTTAATGCCATGACTGCCTCCTATTTAGCCGTAACGCGACGTTCGATACGTTTTTCAAACGTACCCTTAATAACGCGATCTACGTAGATACCGGGTGTATGAATATGTGCTGGATCCAGTGTGCCGGGCTCTACGATTTCTTCTACTTCAACCACGGTAATTTTACCGGCAGTGGCTGCCATTGGGTTAAAGTTTTGCGCGGTATGGCGGTATACACAGTTACCATAACGGTCGGCTTTCCAGGCTTTTACAATAGCAAAGTCACCTGTAATCGACTCTTCAAGAATATACGGGCGACCGTTAAACTCTTTTACTTCTTTGCCTTCACCTACCGGTGTGCCATAACCCGTAGCAGTATAAAACGCTGGAATTCCCGCGCCGCCAGCACGCATTTTTTCAGCCAGCGTGCCTTGTGGTGTTAATTCTACTTCCAGCTCACCATTTAATAGTTGCTGTTCAAACAAGGCGTTTTCACCCACATAAGACGAGATCATTTTTTTGACTTGCTTGTCTTCCAGCAAAATGCCCAAACCAAAGCCATCAACACCACAATTGTTTGATACTATGGTAAGACCTTTGGTGCCCATTTTTTTGATTTGCGCAATGAGTCCTTCCGGAATACCGCACAGGCCAAAGCCACCGGCAATGACAGTCATGTCGTCAGACAAACCCTGCATTGCTTCTTCGTAACTGGATACGACTTTATCGAAACCAGACATAGCATGCTCTCCTATATGTTGTGAACGCAAGTAGTATCAAATAGCGTTAAAGTTTTGTAAAATCGAATTAATATCAGTATTGATAAATAAAAGTTATTAATATGAGTGTGTCTTACCGAAATATGCAAGCGTTTGTGTGTGTAGCTGAATCGGCCACCTTTGCCGAAGCAGCTGAAAAGCTGTTTCTAACCCAACCGGCCTTGTCGAGTGCCATTAAGAAGATGGAAGAACAGTTGGGTGGTCAATTGTTTAGTCGCACTACGCGGCGGGTACAGCTTACCCCGGAGGGCGAAACCTTGTTGCCTCAGGCAAAGCGGTTACTGCACGACTGGGATGATGCCATTGACGGTGTACAGCATCTATTTGCGATGTCGCAGGGTAGGTTAGTGGTGGCTGCCATGCCGTCGTTTGCCGAGTCCAAACTTCCGCCTATTTTGATGCGGTTTCATCAGGCGTACCCCAATATTCGATTACGGATACTGGATGTCATTATGGAAGAAACCATCGAGGCAGTGCGGTCAGGGCGCGCCGATTTGGGATTTTGTTTTGAACCCGAAGTGATGGATAACCTGGAATTTGTTCCGTTGTTTACCGACAGCTTTATGGCCGTGATGCAAGCA
>NZ_JBLBUE010000267.1:0-2589 GCF_047290655.1 Alteromonas sp. AMM-1
CTTGAATGGGCCAATCGTCATGTGCAGTCTACGCTCTATTTGTGTTGGGCAGCGCATGCCGCCATGTACCATTTTTATGGCATTCAGCGTAAATTACGCGACGAAAAACTGTCTGGTGTGTATCACCACAAAGTGAAAGATCCGCACAATGAATTACTCAGAGGTTTTGATCCGGAGTTTTTCGCCCCTCATTCGCGTTATGGCTATATTGCCACTGAAGATTATGACAGCGTTGAGGGATTGAAAGTCATTGCTGAGTCAGAAGAAGCGGGCGCTTATGTGGTTGCCTCTGACGACAAGCGCATGGTGTTCATTACCGGACACCCGGAGTACGATCCTGAAACCCTATCTGATGAATATCAGCGCGATGTGCAGGCCGGTATAGAACCAAATATTCCTTGTAATTACTTTCCGGGAGATGACCCAAGCCAGTCTCCTTTAGTAAGATGGCGCTCACACGGCAGCCTTCTTTTCACGAACTGGATAAACTACTATGTTTACCAGACAACGCCGTATGATTTGAATCAGCTGGTAGAGAAAAACCAGCATAAGAGGTAACACGTGAGCAGGTTAACTGACGAGCAATTTTATGCCCTGGCGGCAAAACGCATTCTGATTTTAGACGGCGCAATGGGCACTATGATCCAACGCCACAAACTGGAAGAAGAAGATTACCGGGGCAAGGAATTCGCCGACTGGCATTGTGATATAAAAGGCAACAATGATCTTTTGTCTATTACACAGCCTGATATCATCTACGATATTCACTGTCAGTATCTCGAAGCCGGTGCAGACATCATCGAGACCAACTCGTTTAATGCCACTACTATTGCCATGGCCGATTACGACATGGAAGCACAGTCTCGTGATATAAATCTGGCCGCCGCCAGACTGGCGCGCAGAGCTGCCGATGAATTTACAGCAAAGACCCCGGAAAAGCCGCGTTTTGTAGCGGGTGTTCTGGGTCCAACAAACCGCACGGCGTCCATATCTCCGGATGTGAATGATCCAGGCAAACGCAATGTGACCTTCGATCAGCTCGTGGAAGCCTATACGGAGTCCTGTGAGGCCCTCATCGAAGGCGGCTCAGACATCATTCTTATTGAAACCATATTTGATACCCTGAATGCCAAAGCCGCGGCATTTGCGGTTGAAACCGTGTTCGAAAAACTGGGATTCCGTTTGCCAGTGATGATTTCTGGTACCATTACCGATGCTTCTGGTCGCACCCTTTCCGGGCAGACAGCCGAAGCGTTTTATTACTCCCTGCGCCATATAAAGCCGGTGTCATTTGGCCTTAACTGTGCGTTGGGTCCTGATCTGTTGCGCCAGTATGTAGACGAAATTTCAACGGTGTCAGAATGCCTGGTGTCGGCGCACCCAAATGCGGGCTTACCCAATGAATTTGGCGAATACGATATGGAAGGGCCTGAAATGGCAGGTCACCTGAAAGAATGGGCGGGCTCAGGATTAGTGAATATTGTTGGAGGATGCTGTGGCAGCACTCCTCAACATATCCGGGATTTAGCCAACGCCGTTGCAGGTGTCACGCCACGGGCAGTCCCCGCATTTGAGCCCAAAATGCGGTTGTCCGGTTTAGAACCATTCGTGCATTAAGGTATTGACGTGTCAGCAGAATTTTCAAATTTTATAAATATCGGTGAACGTACCAATGTCACGGGTTCCGCCGTATTCAAACGCCTTATTTTAAACGGCGACTACGAAGCTGCATTGGATGTGGCCCGCCAGCAGGTTGAAAACGGTGCGCAAATCATTGATATCAACATGGATGAAGCCATGTTGGATTCAGTAAACGCGATGACCACCTTTTTGAACCTGATTGCGTCTGAGCCCGATATCAGTCGCGTACCGATCATGATTGATTCGTCAAAATGGGAAGTGATTGAAGCCGGCCTTAAGTGCGTGCAGGGCAAAGCGATTGTTAACTCCATTAGCTTAAAGGAAGGCGAGGCACCCTTTTTACATCAGGCTCGCTTGATTAAACGTTACGGTGCTGCAACGGTAGTGATGGCCTTCGATGAAACCGGCCAGGCCGATACCCAGGCGCGCAAAGTAGAAATTTGCCAGCGCAGTTATAAATTGTTGGTTGAAAAGGTGGGTTTCCCGCCGGAAGACATTATTTTCGACCCCAATATTTTTGCTGTTGCCACCGGTATAGAAGAGCACAATAACTACGCCGTTGATTTTATTGAAGCGACACGTGTGATCCGCAAAACCTGCCCTTATGCACACGTATCGGGTGGTTTGTCGAACATTTCGTTCTCGTTCCGCGGTAACAACCCGGTACGCGAAGCCATGCACTCAGTGTTTCTGTACCATGCGATCCGCGCTGGCCTTGATATGGCCATTGTGAACGCCGGTCAGTTGGAAGTGTATGACGAGATCCCCAAAGAACTGCGAGATGCGGTTGAAGATGTGATCCTGAACAGCCATGAAGACGCTACAGACAAGCTACTAGAGCTTGCGCCTAAATATCAGGGCGACGGTAAAACGGTGGTTAAAGAAGATCTCGCCTGGCGTGAGTTGCCGGTTAACAAGCGACTTGAACACGCGTTAGTTAAAGGGATC
>NZ_JBLBUE010000268.1:0-2570 GCF_047290655.1 Alteromonas sp. AMM-1
AAATAGATATTGCGTTTATTGCCACCGACGCAGCTACACTGATTCTGGATGCCACACCTGACTCCATTGGTCCGGATGGGCAAACCAGTACGATTTCTGCAGTGGTACTGGACGCCCAGGGTAACCGCGTGCGCAACAAGCTGGTTAATTTTGAGGTAAATGACGTATCAAACGGCAATCTTACCGATGCGCAAAGCCGCACCGATCGCCGCGGCATTGCTACAACGGTGTATGAATCCAATGCCGTAAGTACCTACCAGAGTGTGGTTGTAACGGCTAGTGTGAATGATAACCAGGCGGTAACGGGCACCACCCGATTAACCGTAGGGGATCGTCCATTTGATATTTCATTAGGTACCGGCAATCTGATTGAAGCGCCACAACAGTCGTCATACAGTAAAGAGTTCTCTGTATTCGTCACCGATGCTGATTCAAATCCGGTTGCAGGCGCAAATTTAACATTTAGCGCAACGCCAATAATGGAAACGTCTGATTTTGCTTATTTTAAAGGTTATTGGTTGTGGGATGACGATGATTCGATTCACTATCAGGTAATTACAGCCTATTGTTACAACGAAGATGCGAACGGTAATGGAATGTTAGATGTCGGTGAAGACCTGAATGGAGATGGTAAATTGACCCCCGGGAATATAGCTGCTATCGATGCCGATGCTACAACAGATGAAAACGGTCAGGCGTTGATATTCCTGAATTACCCTAGACAATATGGTGGTTGGGTTCGCTTGAATATTGCTGCGAGAGGAGAATCCTCTGGAACCGAATCTGTTGAATCGATGCCTTACACATTGGGAGTATTGGCACAAGATCGCGGCACACAAGGCTCACCACCACCGTCCAGCACATGGGGAACCAGCAGCAGTTGTGCCGACACCCTGTAGTGAGTAAGACATACGAAAAAGCCGTTCACTGAGAAGTGAACGGCTTTTTTATTGGGTGTTGACGAAATCCCTTATGCTTGTTGGAAAGGGTAAACCGAACCTAGTTTTAATAACTGCGTTAACTGGTCTAATGCTGTGCGCGATTCAATCAACAATTGCGGATCACGTAAATCGTTTTCAGTCAGCACGTCGCGATAATGCTTTTCTACCCAGCCATTTAGTTTGCTGAACAGGTCGTCGTTCATCAGCGTGTTAGGATTAACGGCAGCTAATTCAGCGTCGGTAAGCGCTACGCGTAACCGCAAACACGCCGGGCCACCGCCATTGCGCATACTTTGTTTTACATCGAAATAGTTCACGCTTTTCACTGGTGTATCCCGAGTAACCAGTTCAGCCAGATACTGCTCAACCACTGGATTTTCCTGACACTCAGACGGCGCAATAATCGTCATGTTGCCATCGGGTAATGTCACTAGCTGAGTGTTAAATAAATAGGTTTTTATAGCGTCCTGCACCGACACTTCACTGTCCTTTACTTCAATAAAGTGCAGTGGCTGATCACCAAATTTTTGTTGAATCTCGGCAATCGCAGCACGGCTGTTATGGAATGCCTGTTGGTGATAAAACAGTACATTGCGGTTACCCACGGCGATCACGTCATTGTGAAACACACCCTGGTCAATCACATCGGGGTTTTGCAGAATATACACCACGTTTTCGTCGCTTAGGCCATGTAAACGCGCTACCGCCTGACTTGCCTCAAACGTTTGACGCGCAGGGTATTTCTTTGGCTGAGGACGATCGTTTCTGAACGCATGTCTGCCATACACAAAAATCTCGACACCGGCGTGACCATATTCACTGCACAAACGGGTATGGTTAGCTGCACCTTCATCACCAAAGTGCTCGTTGTCTGGCAGATGAGCGTGGTGTGCAAAGTACTTATTATTGGCAAAGGTTGCCTTCAGAATATTACCCGTCACCTGCGGCTCTAAGGAGCGGTGAAACTTGTTGGTAAGGTTAGCCGGGGTAAAATGTACTTTGCCGTCGGCTGTATCGGCGCTGGGGGAGACCGTTGCCGCATTCGCGGTCCACATACTGGACGCAGAACAGCAGGCTAAAAAGATTTCCCGGGCCTGTTTGCCCGCTTGTTCAAGCACCTGCGCATCGGAGCCGGTAAAGCCCAGTCGGCGAAGGGTGGCAATATCAGGACGTTCCTGAGGTGCCAAAACGCCCTGAACCAGACCCATGTCCGACAAGGCTTTCATTTTTTTAAGACCTTGTAATGCCGCTTCTTTTGGATTACTGGCCGCATTAGCATTAGAATAAGACGCAACATTGCCGAAGGATAAACCGGCATAGTTATGAGTAGGACCAACCAGACCATCAAAATTTGCTTCACAATATTGCATGATTTCCTGCCTTATTCTTTGTTATACGGGTTTATATGATTTGGTATTTACCCGTTGAGTAGCTATAAATGTATTCGGGTAACGGCAACAATCGTTTGCTTTGTTACCGGTAACTCGGGCGCATTATACGTAAATAAATAGCGGTGCCAATCGCAGTGGTTGAAAAATGAGCTATTATTGCTGTGCAAAAAATCACCATTGCGAATAAGTATTAAGAAGAACTTGTTTTCCATTCACTTTGTAGATATATGTTAAAAAA
>NZ_JBLBUE010000269.1:0-2364 GCF_047290655.1 Alteromonas sp. AMM-1
CAAGGTCAAAAATGCGATAATCCGTGCCTGCGTGTAGCAGAAACTCACTCAAAGAGTGGATGTCTTGTGAATTCATGCTTCAAATTCATACTATTTCAGATAACCGCTAGTTTAACAGGCATTGGAGGTTGGCGTAATGACAGATGCAGTAAAGCGGGGGAATCTATTGCTGGAAGCGTTAGAAAATGCCTTACAGGATTCCGGATTATGGGGGAGTGAAACCCCATCCGCCAGTGCATTGGCCAGCCAGCAACCCTTTGCCTGTGATACGCTGGCACTGGAACAATGGCTGCAATTTATTTTCTTACCGCGCATGCAATCGCTGCTAGCTAAGTCAGAGATATCCGTTCCTGTGATGGCGATTAAGCCGGTTGCGGAAATAGTTTGGGGAAGCCGGCATGCAGAGGTGCAACGCATACTGGGTGAGCTGGATAGCTGGAGTGAGCAGGCATGAGCGAATCGTTAATACCCGCAACTAATCAGGAAACCCTGCAAATTCTATATCGGGATGAGTGGCTGGTGGCGGTATATAAGCCAGTTGGATTGCTTGTTCACCGAAGCCCTATTGATAAACATGAAACGCGCTTTGCAGTGCAGATACTGCGAGATCAACTCGGTCAGCATGTGTTTCCTTTACACCGCCTGGACCGTCCCACTGCAGGTGTATTGTTGTTTGCGTTACAAAGAGAAACGGCATCCCTGATGAATGCACAAATGATGGCTCATGGGATGAAAAAAGAATACCGTGCATTGGTTCGCGGATTGATTAAGGCACATGGCACAGTCGACTACGCATTAAAATACCGATGGGACAAAATGGCGGATGCGAATCGGACCCAGGCCGTCGAACCTCAGTCAGCTCACACCGATTACTGGCCGTTGGCACACTATGAATTGCCCTTCGAGGTTGGGCGATACAAAACAGCGCGCTACAGCTGGGTTGGATTGCGGCCCTATTCAGGACGCAAGCATCAGTTGCGTCGTCATCTTATTCATTTGCGCCATCCTATTGTAGGTGATACCACTCATGGCGATGGGCGGCAAAATCAATTTTTGAGAGATACCTTTCATTGTCAGCGTCTTATGCTGGTGTGTACTCAAATGGGGTTCTATCATCCAATAAGCCGCCAATGGCTCTCTATTACGTGCCAACCCGATAGCGAAATGCATGAGTTATTGGTAAGCTGGCAACCGTTTTTAACCTGGAGTCTGTGAAAAAGGTAAGTAAATGGCGACAGTAAATATTATTGTAGGTTCGGTATACGGTAATGCCGAGAGTGTAGCGGAGTCTGTGCAAACGTTTCTGTCTTCAGAAGGTATCAATGCGGTGGTGTTCACCGATGCGAGTGTCACTGACATTACCGATCCGGATGGATTACTGGTGATCACATCTACTACCGGTTCGGGCGATATTCCGCCCAATCTGGAATTCACCTTTGATGAATTACGCACCGCTTTCCCGCTGCTGGATGGCAAACCCTTTGCGGTTGCTGCATTAGGTGACAGTAGTTACGGTGATTCTTTCTGTGGTGCTGGCAGACAGTGGCAGGAACTGTTAACAGAGTTACAGGGTAAACGCATCGCCGATATGCTGGAAGTGGATGCGATGGAAACGCTGGAACCTGAAACTGACGTTATTGAATGGCTAAAAGGCTTTGTTAACAAGCTGGCGTAACGTGTAAGAACCTGACGAGCGTATAACTAGCGTATACAAAAAATCCACCGTCACGGTGGATTTTTTATGTGTGGTTTATTACTGGATGACGGGATTATTCCGCGCCGCGCAGCAGGGCATTAATGCCTACTTTTGCACGTGTTTTTGCATCTACCTTTTTCACAATAATGGCGGCATACAGGCTGTATTTACCATCTTTGCTTGGCAGGTTCCCGGGTACAACTACTGCACCTGCAGGTACGCGACCGTAGTGGATCTCGCCAGTTTCGCGATCATAAATACGGGTGCTTTGGCCAATGTAAACACCCATAGAAATGACGGCACCTTCTTCAACAATGACACCTTCAACAATTTCAGAGCGTGCACCAATAAAACAGTTATCTTCAATAATCGTCGGAGATGCCTGCATGGGTTCAAGCACACCACCAATGCCTACACCGCCAGATATGTGCACATTTTTACCAATTTGTGCGGCCGAACCAACGGTGGCCCAGGTATCAATCATGGTGCACTCATCAATATAGGCGCCAATATTGACGTATGACGGCATCAGAATCACGCCTTTGGCAACGTATGAGCCAAAGCGCGCGCTGGCACCAGGCACCACGCGAACTCCTTGGGCTTCAAAGTTGCTATCTTTATGATATTTAAGAGGAATTTTATCGAAAAAACATTGATGACCTGCGTCG
>NZ_JBLBUE010000027.1:0-35351 GCF_047290655.1 Alteromonas sp. AMM-1
AAGTAATAAAGCAGATTAGTTTTGGACACTTTGGCTTTAGCGGCAATTTGTTCAACGCTGGTGCCATTTACCCCGTGCTGTGAGAACAAGGCCAGCGCGGCTTTCATAACGCGTTCACGTTTGTCTTGTAATGCTTTTTCCCGTCTTTTTTGCGTTGACGGTCTGAACACGCGAGCCGGCTTTTGAGATGCCGCTGATTGGTCGGCAGAAGATGACTTCATCAGTACGTAAATTCCTTTAATTGTGCTGCGTGTCAATTCTACACGATGCTGCGCATTGCACCAGTTGAGTACAAGATAAACAATTTCACGCTCCAAATTGGACCATTAAGTCCACTTTCAAGCTCGCAAAAACAACAACCAATTGATTAATAACAACAATAATAGTTGGCCTGCTTTATGCTGAATACTATTTGAACGGCCTTGTGGTAACGCAAGCCGTTTATCCGTAAATAAAAAAAGCATCTAACGACATTTTATTAAAAAGGGAGAAGTAATATGGATATCGGCGTATTTATTCCTATTGGCAACAATGGCTGGCTAATTTCCAAAACATCACCCCAGTACAAACCGAGCTTTGATTTAAACAAAGAAATCGTTCTGAAGGCCGAGGCCTACGGATTGGATTTTGCGTTATCCATGATCAAGTTTCGGGGCTTTGGTGGTGAAACCGAGTTTTGGGACTACAACCTTGAATCTTTTACGCTGATGGCAGGACTTGCCGCCGTTACTTCTAAAATTCAACTCTATGCCACCGCTGCCACGCTGGTGTTACCACCGGCAGTCATGGCCAGAATGGCGACTACTATTGATTCTATTTCGAACGGACGATTTGGGGTCAATCTGGTTACTGGTTGGCAGCGCCCTGAGTATTCTCAAATGGGCATGTGGCCGGGCGATCAGTTCTTTGGCAACCGATACGAATACCTTGAAGAGTACATTACGGTAGTAAAGGAACTGTGGGAAACCGGGCAAAGTGATTTCAAAGGCGAGCATTTCCAAATGGATGACTGCCGCATGTTACCGAAACCACAGCGCCCGATCCCGATAATCTGCGCCGGGCAAAGTGCAGCGGGCATGGCATTTTCCGCCAAGCACGCCGACTACAACTTTTGTTTTGGCAAAGGGGTTAATACCCCAACCGCCTTTGCGCCGACGGCCGAGCGACTAATTGAAGCAGCAGCCAAAGAGGAACGCAAAGTCGATTCCGCTGTGCTTATTATGGTTATCGCCGATGAAACCGACGAAAAGGCCATGGCAAAGTGGGAGCTATATAAAGAGGGCAAGGATCAAACCGCTCTGGACTGGATGGCAGAACAAGGTGCGGCAGACAAAACGTCTGGTAAGGATACCAACGTCAGAGACATGACCAATCCCACGTCAGCAGTCAACCTGAACATGGGCACCCTGGTAGGTTCTTTTGCATCCGTTGCAGGCATGTTAGATGAGATTGCCACCGTGCCAGGGTGCGGCGGTGTTTTACTCACCTTCGATGATTTCATAAAAGGCATGGATGACTTTGGCACCAAAATTCAACCATTGATGAAGTCAAGACAGCACATTACGGCAACACAGGGAGCCGCGTAATGGCAACGACTGCGCCCATTGAAGTATCCGGCTATTTCGCTGCTCAACATGGCGATAATACCGGGCTGGTGCTCAAAGCCCGGCCAGAGCCGCTGTTATTGGATCCATCAAAAACAGCGGTAATTGTAGTGGATTTGCAAAACGCCTATGCCAGCAAAATGGGGTATCTGGACAAAGCAGGCTTTGATGTTTCAACAACAGCACCGGTAATTGCAAATACGCTGAAAGTGCTCAGCACAGCCCGCGCAGCAGGTATGTCGGTGGTGTTCTTTCAGAATGGTTGGGATCCGGAGTACAAAGAAGCGGGC
This sequence comes from Alteromonas sp. AMM-1, assembly GCF_047290655.1. Taxonomy (NCBI): domain Bacteria; kingdom Pseudomonadati; phylum Pseudomonadota; class Gammaproteobacteria; order Alteromonadales; family Alteromonadaceae; genus Alteromonas; species Alteromonas sp. AMM-1. Next base: position 1,895 of record NZ_JBLBUE010000027.1, read on the forward strand.
GGCCCAGGCTCGCCTAACTGGTATAAATCCAATGCGCTAAAAACCATGCGAAAAAATCCGGAGCTTATGGGTTCGCTACTGGCAAAAGGCACCTGGGATTACGACCTTGTGGATGAGTTAACTCCTCAACCCGGTGATATTGTGATCCCAAAAACCCGTTACAGCGGCTTTTACAACACGAATCTGGACAGCATGCTACGCAGCCGCGGCATTCGCAATTTGGTTTTCACCGGCATCGCAACCAACGTGTGCGTTGAATCCACGTTAAGGGATGGGTTCTTTCTGGAGTATTTTGGCGTGGTGCTGGCAGATGCCACTCATCAGGCTGGCCCTCCAGAAATTCAAACCGCATCACTTTATAACATTGAAACGTTTTTTGGCTGGGTGTCTCAAACCAGCGAGTTCTGCCACCTATTCGCCGAACAGGCGTAGTTAACACAAAGGAAACAGGTCATGAGTAAAAAAGCCATTATTCCTGCGGGAACCAGTACGCCCATTGCGCCTTTTGTACCTGGCTCAATGGCAGACAATATCCTGTACGTGTCAGGCACGCTACCCTTCGATGAGAACAACGACGTTGTTCACGTAGGTGATGCCGCTGCCCAGACCCGGCATGTTCTGGAAACCATTAAAAGTGTGGTGGAAGAAGCCGGTGGCACCATGGACGACATTACGTTTAACTCCATTTTTATAACCGACTGGGCAAACTACAAAGCCGTAAATGAAGTTTACGCCTCCTATTTTCCAGGCGAGAAACCGGCGCGTTACTGCATTAAGGTTGAACTAGTAAAGCCAGATGCCTTAATCGAAATTGCCAGTGTTGCCCATATCGGATAATCATCTATGCACTATGAATGGCATGGCAGCCAGTTAGACTCAGCGCCTGTGCTGGTATGTTCTTCCGGCTTAGGCGGCTCAGCGCATTACTGGAAAGGACAATTGGCCACGTTAGGTAAAGACTACCGCATATTGCTTTACGATCACGCAGGCACGGGGCGCAGTCCGGCTACGCTTCCCGACGGTTACAGTATTGAGCATATGGCCAACGAGCTGCTTAACCTGTTGGCGTCATTGTCGGTTACCCGGTGTAATTTTATCGGGCATGCGCTGGGCGGATTGGTAGGGCTGGTACTCGCCAAAAACCAACCAGCATTAATAAACAACCTGATATTGGTGAACGCCTGGTCGCAGCCCAACCCGCATACTCTGCGATGCTTTGCTATTCGTAAGGCATTGCTGGCGAACTGTGAGCCGCAGTTGTTTTTGCAGATGCAAGCACTGATCCTGTATCCACCGGATTACATTGTTCGTCATGTCTCTGAGCTTGAGCAGGAAGAAGCCCATATGCTGGCCCATTTCCCAAATCAGGCGAATTTGCTCAAACGCATTGAAGCATTGAGTCAGTTTGATATCGACGCCTCATTGGCACAAATACCAACGCGTACGCTGGTTTATGCCAACAAAGACGATGTATTAGTGCCTTGGCAGCAGTCGCTTAATCTGGCAGATAAGTTGCCCAATGCACAGCTTCAAGCGTTTGATTATGGCGGCCACGCGTCCTCAGTCACTACGCCAGATACCTTTAACGACACACTTCTCACGTTTTTATCTACCCAACAACAAGCCGCACAGGCTGTGTAAAAGGATTAATTCGCTATGGCAACTCCCGTTAGCAATGAGGCTCTTGCCCAGATTTTTACCGACGCGCATACGCATACCACCTGGCAGGACAAGCCCGTACCCGACACGCTGATAAAGCAACTTTATGAGCTCACCAAATTTGGGCCTACGTCAGCAAACTGCAGCCCTGCCCGGTTTGTGTTTATCACTTCAGAGGAAGGCAAAGAAAAGCTCAAACCCTGTTTGTCGAGCGGTAATCTTGAACAAACCATGACCGCGCCCTGCACGGTTATCGTGGCATTCGACGCTGAGTTTTACGAACAACTTCCCACGCTGTTTCCCTATGCCGATGCACGAAGCTGGTTTACATCCAGCCCGGAAGCCGCCTATGAAACCGCCATGCGCAACGGTTCGTTACAGGGCGCTTATCTTATGTATGCAGCCAGAGCGCTTGGGCTCGATACCGGCGCGATGTCGGGCTTTAACCCCACATTGTTGAATGAGACCTTTTTCGCCGACAGCACCTGGAAAGTCAATTTTCTGCTGAACATAGGGTATGGGGACGGCAAAAAAGTCCATAAGCGTTTACCACGCCTGTCATTTGACGAGGCCTGTCAGGTGCTATGAGTCCTCAACAGTCATTTTTTAAAGTCACAAGGAATTCGCCATGACCACTACAGTAATGGAAAGTACTTCACTCTCAATGTCAGATGGCGTTACGCCGGAGATGTTTCGTCAGGGCATGACCAACCTGGCAGGCGCGGTAAATATTGTCACAACACCCGGCCTGAACGATGGCGCGGGCCCAGCGGGTTTTACCGCTACCGCGGTGTGCAGCGTTAGCGACAGCCCGGCAACATTGTTGGTATGCCTGAATCGCAGCGCCTCGGTACACGAAGTGTTTAAACGCAGTCAGTATCTGGCCATCAATACATTGCGCGAAGACCAGCAGGCGTTGTCGAACATCTTTGGCGGAAAGGCTGCCATGGTTGAACGCTTTGGGCATGGTCACTGGCAAACCTTACTTACCGGTTCACCTGTACTAACGGATGCAGCAGTTTCCTTTGACTGCATTATCACCGACCGCAAAAGCGTAGCGACACACGATGTACTGTTTTGTGAAGTGCTGGCCATTAAACAGGCTGCCGAGGCTGGCGCATTGTTATACCACCAGCGCGGTTATCGTCAGTTGTCATCACAGGCTTAAACATGCCGTGCATGTTGTCAGGAATAGGAAAGAAATGGACGTAATAGGACACTTTATTAACGGTGAGCTGTGCTCCCCTCAAAGCGCCACTCAACCAGTGTACAACCCTTCAACCGGAGAGGCTGTTAAACAGGTATTACTCGCCTCTGAAACCACCGTAAAAGCAGCGATTAGCTACGCGCAAGCGGCCTATCCAGCCTGGCGAAACACGCCGGTAAACAAGCGGGCTCAAGTCATGTTCCGCTTCAAAACACTACTGGAAGCACATGCCCATACGATCATTAAATTAATTGGCGAAGAGCACGGCAAAATCGGTCATGACGCCGCGGGTGAATTACAGCGAGGCATTGAAAATGTTGAGTTTGCCTGTGCTGCCCCACAAATGCTGAAAGGCGAATACAGCAAAGGCGTAGGCCCGGGCATTGATGCATGGAGCGAGTTTCAGCCACTGGGCGTGGTGGCCGGTATCACCCCGTTTAATTTCCCGGCGATGGTGCCCTTGTGGATGTTTCCACTTGCCATCGTATGCGGCAATACATTCGTACTAAAGCCCTCAGAACGCGATCCCAGCTGTGCGCTTTACATGGCAAAATTACTGCAGGAAGCCGGATTACCCGATGGCGTCTTTAATGTGGTTAATGGCGACAAAACCGCAGTAGACACCCTGCTCACAGACCAGAACGTGCAGGCAGTCAGTTTTGTTGGCTCAACGTCGATTGCCGAATATATCTATACTACCGCGAATGCCAACGGCAAGCGCTGTCAGGCGTTGGGTGGCGCTAAAAACCACGCCATCGTGATGCCTGACGCCGACCTGGACAATGCCGTAAACCAACTATTGGGCGCAGCTTTCGGCTCTTCTGGTGAACGTTGTATGGCATTGTCGGTAGTAGTAGCGGTTGGTGATCAGGTAGCAGATCAACTGGTAGAAAAGCTAAAAGTGGCCATGCACGACCTTCGGGTTGGCAGCTACGAGCATGACTCAAACCATTTTGGCCCACTGATCACGCAGGCGCATAAAGCGAAGGTAGAAGGTTACATCACCAGTGCGCAACAACAAGGTGCTGACATTGTAGTAGATGGCAGAAACCCGCAGGTTGCCGGATACCCCAATGGCTTTTACGTTGGCGCAACGCTTATCGACAACGTTACAGCCAGCATGGACAGCTACCAGGCTGAGATTTTTGGCCCGGTGCTACAGGTGCTTCGCGTTGAGACAATGCAACAGGCAATGGACTTAATAAACGACCACGAATACGGTAATGGCACCTGCATTTTCACCCGCGACGGGGAAGCCGCCCGGTATTTTTCAGACCATATTCAGGTGGGCATGGTAGGCATCAATGTGCCGTTACCCGTACCTGTTGCCTATCATAGTTTTGGCGGCTGGAAGCGTTCTTTGTTTGGCGACCTGCACGCATACGGCCCCGATGGTGTAAAATTTTACACCAAACGCAAAACCATCACCCAGCGCTGGCCTTCAAGTGGTGTCAGAGAAGGTGTGAGTTTTGCTTTTCCAAGCTAGCGCAGCGTCTGCTCCGGAGGCGTTCAGGGTTCTTCTGAGCGCTTGAATATTGCTATTTATTGGCTTGAGTGATCCCGGTTTGCCCGGCTATATCAACTAAATCCCAGTCCTGTAACACCGCATCGGATGTAACCGTTCGCAACGTTGCTGAATTTACAAAGCGCATGTCCAATATAGCAGAGCCAAACCCGTGCGCTTGAGCCCACCACCGGGCTAGTGGCTCGCCGGTGTTGGTATCCCACAAATACAATTCAGTTTTAGGCGATGACGTTACCAACCAGGCATTGGCCGGCGCAAATCGCGCCACGCGGAACCATTGAAATCGCTCCCAATACGCCAGTTCACTGATAATTTCATTACGCTGACTTTGCCAGACCACTTGGGTTTCCAGCGCGTCAGAAACAAAGACTTTATGATCCTGCCCCACTTCAAGGCTGGTGACGCGATGCGGCACAGTCAGTGTTTGTGAAGGCGTTTGAGTTTGCATGTCCCACCTCACAACCACACCATCATTGCCCGCACTGTATAGCTCACCACCAGGCGACACAATTAACTTCACAACGTCAGTATCGTGTTGGTGAGCCAGCTGATAAACATTGTTGTGAATGTCGGCAAACAGGATGTCTCCTCCACTGGTGCCTATCACAAGGGCAAACGGAGCCTGTTGAAAGGTAAACGATGTAATACTGGCGTCACCGAGTTGAGCAGATACATTCAACGCCCCCACAGGAACCCTACTACCCGAATCCCAAATCTGTACTACGTTGCGGTTTGCCGACAAGATATATCGGCCTGATTCATCCATATGAATCATCGATGTGTCAGGCAGTACGTCAGGCGCTTGCCATTCAATCAACCTGCGCTGAGTGTCGTTGTCCCAAACCACGATTCTCCCTTCCGGGAATAACAAGGCAGTATACAAGCCCCGCTCAGACAACACGGCTGACAGAATGAATTGATCAGTAATTTGCCATTGGCCTTTGTCGCTTACAGGCTCGCGTTCAGCTGTGCATGCAAAGAGCAGCGCAGACACAATGAAGACAGTAAAACGCATAAGCCCGAACACAACAGCCACCCTATTCATGAAAATGCAGACCATACCTTTTTTATTTGCAAACACCAACCGATACGTTTGGTTACACAAACATCATCCACAGTCGTGCCTTACCTCGCTGAATATTGCTAAACTTGGCGGCGTTTTATTGAAAGGAAAGATAAAGTGAGCCGAGTCTTATTATTGTTGGGAATAACCTTACTGCAGGCATGCAGCGTGAGGAACCAGGTAGATGTTATTGCGCCCGAGTCTTCCGTGGTGGTGTATGCAAATATTGAGGGTTATGAAGACAGATTCCAGAATATATACGCCAAATTCAGTGATTATCCGGTAACGTGCAGCGAAAACTGCTATCCGTTGTCACCGGTTATTCAATGCGAAACGCCTATGCAGGATTGCGTATATACGGGTGAAAAGCGCGAAGTAACCACAGACACAGGCTTTCAGGTTACCTGGCTGGGTCACGCCAGTTTCTCTATTACAACAGATCAAGGCCAGCATTTTCTGTTCGACCCGGTGTTTGACCAGTTTGACTGGCCAGTAAACTGGGCTTTTAGGTTGTCTGAGGGATTTTATCGCAATAAACCCGCTCCCTTACCACAAGGTGCCCTTAACAACCTTGACGCAGTGATGTACTCCCATATTCATTACGACCATTTTAATAAGCATGACATCGGCAAAATTGGCACCACACCGGCGTATTTAGTGCCTTTAGGCTTTGCCTCTCATTTCGGCCAAGATGGATACAACATCACTGAAATGGCCTGGTATGCCAGTAAAAAAATAGGCAACACCACACTGCATTTTGTGCCAGCGCATCACTTTAGTAATCGCATACTGGTGCCGTATATTTACGAAGACGAAAACAAGTCATTGTGGGGGGGCTGGGTATTGGAAAACAACGGAAAAACCGTATTTTTCGCAGGCGATACCGGCTATTCACCTCATTTTAGAGATATAGCAGAGCGGTTTGGCAATATAGATATTTGCCTGTTACCTATTGCTTCTTACTTCAGCGAAGAAGCCCCCAAATTCTATCGAAAAGTGCATACAACGCCGGAAGATGCACTTGTTGCTGCAAAAGAACTGGGATGTAAAGCCATGGTGCCCTGGGGATATGGAAACGCCAGTTGGCGAATGGGCGACCTAACTTCACATTCAGCGTTGTTCCGACTGTTACATATGTACGATGAACTCAATGCTGAAGTGCCGCTGTATATTCTGAATGAGGGTGAATCGATAGATTTCTAGGTGTGTAGCCCTGCTGGACTGCGCCGCAGGGCTAACCGTAAATGCATCAAAGGCGATTAAGCGCGGCTTTGGAACTTACGCTCTTCTGTGTTTACCTTAATCATCTCGCCAGTACTGATATATTCAGGCACCTGAACTACCAAACCAGTAGATAATTTAGCCGGTTTAGTACGTGAAGTTGCCGATGCACCTTTTATAGAAGGATCGGTTTCTACCACTTCCAGCTCAACACTCATTGGCAGATCAAGCGCAACCGGTACTTCTTTTACGATCAGAACCTGAATACCATCGGTCGCTTCTGTAATGAATAATGCTTCATCTGCAATAGACTCTTTATTCAGGTGATAGGGTGTGTAGTCTTCTTTGTCGAGGAACACATACTCATCGCCATCCATATAAGAAAACATCGCCGGACGGCGGATCAGATCGGCATAGTCCAGCATATCTGAATCTTTAAATGTTTCGTCAAACTTGGCACCTGTTACAACGTCATACATGCGCATACGGTAAAGACTTCCACCGGCACGACCTTGCGGTACAGAGCGTTCAATGTCACGCACGATACAGGTTTTGTCGTTAAACACGATTGTGTTGTTCTTTTTTATTTCACTGGCCTTTGGCATGGGATAATCCTGCAATAGCTGGTCGAAGGGGCCATCCCTCCGACTTCTGTTTCAGGCGGTATTCTCTACGATTTTTGCTCAATGCGAAAGCATAAGTGGGTTGCTAATTTTATTAACGAGACCGCGTCTTACTGAGCACGGTAAGAAAGTCCGGCTAATTCAGGAATGATTGCGTAATAGAAAATGCGGTAGGATCTTTAATTTGTAATTTTTGCTCGGCATTTGGCAAGCAATCGGGATTAGCGTATTTCAGAATACCTGGTTCCGGGTCGCAAAACAGAACATCCAACGCACGTCTGTCCATGCCATAGATACCCCGGTGGATAAGGTTGGCACTAAAAATCATCAGGTCGCCTGCCTTTAACGGCACGCGGTGTTGATTAGACAGATCGTGATGTGGTGCTTTGCCATTGTTGCCCATTCTCACATCCAGTTCTTCAACTGTGTCCCAGTTAATATGGCTCGCCGGAATCACGTCTAAACCAGGCTCGTCGACCAGGGCAAAACGAAAATGCAGTACTTGTGGCCCTGCTAGTGCTGCGCGTTGCTCATCCAGCGACAAGTGATATTGCGCATCCCGATGCCAGTAGTTTTTCTGGTTCGGGTGAGCGGGGTCAAAAAACAACTGGGTATTCATAAACGCCGGTTGCTCACCTAACAACGCATACGCCAGTGCCATTACGCGGTGTGAGCCAATAAAGTTGAACAACACTTGTCGCTGCGTATCATTTAAGTAAGTGCTGGCGGTAAGATAGGCTGAGTTAATCGCTCTCTCGGCATAAAACTCGCTGTTTTTAATCAGCCATTGCTGATGAAAGTCATTCACCACGGCTAACAATCTGGCTCTTTCCTGTTCTCCAAGAAATCCCTTTAAAACAACAAAGCCCTGACGCTGATAGTCAGGGCTAACAGAATGGTGTTTATTCTCCATCGACACCGGTTAGGCAGCACTTTTGGCTTTACAAGGCATACATGACTTTGCATCAGTAGTCTTGCCCGGTAGTTGCCCGGCGACGATGACGTATGCGCCAATCATGACGAGTACCAGAGTACCGGCATTGTCGTGATCACCGACTAAAAACGCCGCTAACAGCATGGCAAATGCAAAGGTCAGTGCAACTATCAAACGCGGATTACATTTCAGGTTTGCCAGAATAGTCATCATTTATCCTCTGTTTTAAACGCAATTACAGTCTTTGCTTAGCCGCATTGCTTGCGGTGTGCTTTAACGCGCTGAAATACCGCAAAATAGATACTCAGCATAATTGTAATCAACGCACCGGCATTGTCATGATCGCCCACCAGGTAGCTAATAACCAGTATACTGAGTGCAAAAATAACGGCACTAAAGAGTTCGGGTTTGTTGTACAAGCTTTTTAAAAAATTCATCGTGTTTTCCTTTGGGTAATTTATTCATCTTGAAAGATGTCTTCAATTGCCAACTCAAATAATCTGGCCGCCTTAAATGCCAGCGGCAAACTCGGGTCGAACTTGCCCTTCTCGATGGCGTTGATAGTTTGCCTGGATACATCCAACCGTTCAGCCAGATCTGCCTGAGTCCAGTCACGCTCTGCACGCAGTACTTTTAGCCGGTTTTTCATTGGTACTTCCTTACACCAATCGCTAAACCAATCAGGTAACTCAGCGACATGATCACCGCCAAATGGGAAATTTCCGCCCGAAAAGGAATGACTCCTGTGGCATCCAGAGCTGAATAAGCAAAGCCAAGTACCATACCGACACCCAACGACAGCCCCATGGCCTCTAACTGCATTTGTCGCTGTAGCTCGTCCAGTCCTTGCAAATGTTGCTTGTTCGCCCAAATCATAAAGCCACCTAACACAACGTTGATCGCTATCACGCCAGCGGTGAGCGCCTGATTGCCATCCCATAGGTATTTATGCCCAAAGAACACGCTGGCCAAACTCACCAACCAGGCTGCCGTCCACATGCCTAACCGACGGACATTTCTGGTATTTCGTTGCTGCCAGGACATGCCAGTATCGTTGCCCATATCTTTAAAACCTTACATAAAGTAAAACAAACTTTACATATAGTAGTAAATACGAGATAAAAGTAAAGCTTACTTGTCAATTTAAGTGCATTTTTTAAGCTATATCGTTGAGTAGAAAACTCATTTTTGTTGAAAAAAGAAAGAGAGAATTGAAAATGCTGTTTACGAGGCAATACCCTTGTGAACGGACTTGCCACCAGCCGTATCGCTTAAAACGCGATCTTCGCTAATCACCAACAGTGTATATACAGATTGAACTGGGCCTATACAGAATCATAGGCTCCTGATTAAACCAGAAGACTTATCGGTGCACTACGCATTTACGCTGAGTATCAATCGGCAATATGCAGCGTATATTTCATGTGTTGATGAAGCACTCTGACAACGAAAATGCCGTTATCCGCTTTTTTGTAAAAGACCATATGTTTTTGAACTGGAAACTTCAGATAGTTTTTTCTGATGTCTTCGGCTGAAGTGCCTGCATTGGGGGAGTCCGCCAGGATCATTAACGCTTCATGGAGGGAGACTAAATACGCTTCAGCATGGTTTACACCATGAGTATTCACAGAATAATCGTAAATCCTGGATATATCATCCTCTGCTTTGTTAGAGAGGGTATATTGACTCATATTCAGGCTCGGCCTCTCTTTTCCTTGAGAATATCCATAACGCTCTTCGTGCTACTCCCGCTCAGTTCTCCTTCAATCAGAGCCAGGTTAATAGCTTCTCGCTCACTCTGATTGCGGCGCACTAAATCGCGAATATAGTCACTGGCGTTAGCGTACTTGCCCGTTTTCACTTGCTCATCAATCCATGTACGCATCTCGTCCGGGAGCGATACATTAAGTGTTGCCATCAATTGTTCCTCTATAGCAGGACCTGACTATATCATGGCAGATATTGGCAAAGTTTGCCAACAATTTACTTCTCGAGTGAGCACAGACTGCTTTAAAACCTATCAGCCTAAGTTACATTGACCAGTCTTATATCGGCTAATGCAGCTCTACTTTCAACTTCGCCAGCTTTTGAGTTTCCGTTGATGGCGGCAGGGCTTTGGCTTCTTCAACCATGACGGCCATGGAATCGAGCACGTCCAGAAAATCTCGGAGTTGTTCCGGGTTAAGTTGAGCCGATAGCGATTCGATTTTGGCGATTAAGCTTTTGGTAGGTAGTCTCATGAGCGTCAATTTTTTGTGGTTTGAAAGTGCTACCCAAACCATACTCAAATACCTTGCCAAGTTTTTATTAGTTAGAAAAGAGGCGGCTTTGCTCTGCAAAAAGCTTCACCGCCACTAACTCCGACGACGCAGGGCTTACTCACTCTTCTGAGGGTGAATAAAGCGCTGCGATCGTCTTTAACTGCTCAGGCAGCTGACGCTTTACCATGCTATATCTCACCCAGGTTGCGACAACTATCGCCAACTGAACAACGGGCAATACATACCACATTGATTGATCGTCTCCGCCGAGCCAGAACCAGGCACAGACGCCGGAAAACAGACTCCAAAGCACGGTAATCCCGACTGCAGAGACTCGCCAATAAGTGACTTTATTGGTTAGTTGACGCTTTTTCTCTGCCAGTAATACAGCCACCGATTGCGAGTCTGCTTCGGATTTCTGCTTTCTTAACAGGAAAGACCATAGCGAAAATGCAAACGGAACAGGAACGACTGCTGCCAGTAACATGCCTGACAATGCACTGCTGGTTAAAAATATAGCCGTGTACAACACAAATATACTAACCGCGATGCCCGAAAGAAGATCAACCCAGGCTTTTTGTGTTTCTTTTCTATGGGTTGCTTTTACGTCGTTAAGCAGTGCCGTTGTATCCACCTTCGGTGTTTGTTGCTGATAGGCGGCCTGCCATTGTTCAAACTGATTATCCATTGTTATTGCTGCCCAATAGTTGTTCCAGTAACGTTCTTGCCCGCCCGGCGCGTTTAGTTACCGCGGCTTCAGATGCACCCAGCACACTGGCGATTTCGCCGTAGGTAAACCCCTCAAGTTGCATGGTAATTACCTGCCGCAGTGGCAGCGACAAACGATTAATGGCCGACATTAAATCCCGACTCTTTTCCTGGTTATCACTGTTTTGGCTAATTAACATGCCGTCGGACAATTCCACGTTTTCAGTCTGGTTACTGGCTTTTATAACGTAATCAACACAGCGGTTGTGGGCTACTTTTGCTACAAAGGTTTTTACGCTGGCATCGCCTCGAAACGAGGCACAGGCACGCCATACCGCTAAGCTGATTTCCTGTAACAGATCCTGTTGCAGATGTTTGTCATTTTCGTATGAAGAGGCGATACGCGCCAGCATGGGCGCGTATTCCTTAACTACCTCGTCGCGTTGAGCTTCGGTCAGCACATCTATCCTTAACTAGCTGAATTATTGTTATTTTTAGTTTGCGTATCTTCGCTAATCAAATAGTTAAAGGCAACCACATTCACACAGAACAGTAGCGGGCCAACTAGGATGGCGCTCAGTACGAAGGTGTAAGGCACACTGAACATCAGCGCCATATTCAGCAGCATTAACAGCGACAGTGGTTTGATTGCTCGGATCGCCAGTTTCATGCCTTCTAACGTGGCCGTTTTCAGTGATGCCTGTTTAATCAGCACATAAGCCGGGATAAAGCTCATCAGTAAACCCAGTGGTGCCGAAGCCATCAGTACACTTGCTACGTGAATACGGCTAAAGTTCGTCATATCCTGATACAACACCAGGTCGACGCCCGGTGCGCCAAACGCCAATGCCCCGAAGACAACCTGCGAAGCAAAGGGCAGCATCATTAACATGCCCAGCGCGGGCAAATATCGATATCCACTGAATTGCTTCAGGCTACGCAGGCTGAATTTTCCGTTTTGCAGCACATGCCAGGTCAGCGGCCACAGCAGCGTTATTACGCCAGCCGATAACCACTTAGATGCAAACATGCCATAAGGCGCCGGCAATCCTTGTACGAGCCCGCCGATAATCATCAGCACCAGTGATGTCAGCGTAAGACTAATCGGTGCGTTTCGATAAACACGAGCGCCTTGCGTCAGCCATTCCCGAAGCACAATAAATGCAGAGTTGGCATTGTTAGTTTGTTTCGCAGTGGTAACGTTGCTTGAAGTGGTGTTGGTTAGGGTTGTCATGCATCTCTCCTTTTAAGTCAGTTACCCCTATAGTCGAGAGGCACGACAAAACCCTGACATTTATTTTTTATTTTTTTAGCGCAATGAAAAAGGCACGCCAAATGACGTGCCCTGCTTGCTATGTTTACGGAGATACACAAGCTAAAACTGTTACTCTTTTGTCGTTTCCTTCAGGCTTTTTGCGTAGTCCTGCGCCTGTTGCAATAAGCGCAGTGCGTTGTTGCCCCAGATGTCGGCCAAATCTTCTTTGCTATAGCCTTCGGCCAGCAAACGCGCGGTGATTTTAGGCAGTGCGGCTACATCCATCATGGTTTCAACACCGCCGCCACCATCCCAGTCCGCGCCTACACCTGTGTGTTTAGGGCCCGCCACTTTCAGTATGTGAAGGAAGTGTTCCATGTAGTCTTCAAAGGTGGCTTTTACGGCCGGGTGTTCCATTTCAATCTGCTTGCGCTGCGCTTTAAATGCTGCCACTTGTTCCGGCGTCATGTCAGACATTCGGCCCATTTGTTTCATCAACACACCAAAGGCTTTACTACGCTCTGGATCACTAGGCAGTTCTTTTAGGTATGAACTGTAAGCATTTACGTGAATCACCCCGCCACTTGCCACCAGCTTTTTTAGCAAGGCATCGTCAACGTTTCGCGGATGGTCGTACACAGCTTTAGTACCGGAATGAGAAAGAATAACCGGCGTTTTCGACAGTTCAATCATGTCCTCCAGCAGCGCGTCAGAGGAATGTGAACCATCCAGTATAATGCCAAGCTCGTTGGCTTTTTTTACCAGGGCCTCTCCGAGCGGCGATAAGCCGTCGAATTGTGGCCCATCCGGATCGGTGGAGCTGTCGCCAAACTGGTTATTTTTAAAATGGACTGGCCCAACCATACGCAGTCCCATTTTATAAAACGTTTCCAGCAAGCTTAAGTCTTCACCGAGCGGATAAGCATTCTCCATACTGACATAGACAATCTTCTTGCCGTCAGCCACAATTTTTTCTGCATCTTCTGGTTTGGTTGCCAGCGCAAAAGTATCGGAATTCGCCGCCACCATGTTGTGAATAGCCATTGCGCGCAGCAATGCAGTATCACGGGCAGACTTGAATCCGTCTTCGGTAACCGGCCCTTGAGGGGTATAGATCACCCAAAAGCCCCCATCCAGCCCACCTTCATTCATGCGTGGTACGTCGACCTGTGAAAAATCACTGTCGTAAGTATGCGCATGCATTATGTCGAATCCTGGCTGCACCAGCAGCGCAGGGGTATCCAGATGCGTATCCATCACCACCAGCTCTTCATGCATGGCGTGACTGGTTCGTTGATCGATAGCGGAGAATGCGGGGCTGCTTAACACAGCCACCGCACCTGCACACACACTTATTGCAAACTTGTTCATGTTAAAAATCTACCGTCAACGTTGCCTGGAAAGTACGCGGACTTAACGGGCGGCCAAATGAAGAGCCTGTGAAGCCAAACGACATCACCTGCTTGTCAAATACGTTGTCGATGTTAAAACGCAAACGCATGTTTTCTGGCATACCAAAACTGTTTGGTCCGCCAATATCCACATACGCCTGAGTGACCACGTAGCTCTTCAGCTCATATGTTTCGTTGAAGTCGGTAAAACGGGTATCGGTATATTTTGCAGAGAAGTTAGCCACCAGCCATTCAGTCGGCTCGTAAGTTACGCCACCTGTTGCAAGCCATTCCGGGCTGTCTGGCAACTGACTGCCTGCCGGGTTGCTACCGAATCCGTCCACCAGTGTCGCTTTCTTATAGGACACGTTGGCATTGAAATACAGTTCGCGCTCGAACATCGCTGGCTGGAATACACCGCTGAATTCAATACCGTAGGCCTTCGATGCCCCTGCGTTGACATAAAACGTTTCTGGCTGGCCAGTTGCGGGGTTCAATACACTGCTGGCAATCAAGCGATTGTCGAATCGAGTGTAAAACACGGCTACTGCACCGTTGTAATTTTCGCGGTTGGTACGGTAACCAAACTCAATGTTATCCGACTCTTCACCCTTAGGTGCGTCTGCGGCAAAACCAATGGCGTTGTCAAAAATGTCATCAGTGCCCGCAGGTAAGGCATAATTCTGAGCGATTGAGGCAAATAACTGATCCGTATCGTTTAAGCGGTAAACGGCCCCAACCATAGGCAGGAAGTTATTGGTGTATTCAGCTTCAACATGCTGTGGTCCGTACCCTTCTTCACCATCGATCTCGTAATCTTCGTAATCGCGATAGCCATCCAAAGAGTAATCAATTGAAAGTGATTTCATACCCACTTCCAAAATCAGATCATCATCCAACAGGCTAATAGTGTCCTTCAGGTACAATTGAGTAGTATCACGCACCGCAGTGTAATCTCTGCGGTAATACACCACTTCGTCCCAAATAACATCACCATCGGCGCTGCCACCAGTTTTGTTCAAGCGGGCCTGTGTACGGTTATAGGTGTCTTGCTCTACCCAGCCACCAAACTCCACTTTATGATCGCCCAGATGCCAGCTTAACCCGGCAACTAATCCCTCGCGCTCGCCACCAACGTTTGATAACCCATATTGCACACCGCGCGGATGTACAACGTTCAGTCCGGCAGCAGCCTGATCCTGGTAAATAGCTAATGAGTTTGCATAGCCGTCTGGTGATACACCGTAGCCGTCTTTATCTTCGTAATATGCTGTAGCGGTTAATTGGATATCTTCTGACAGGTAAGTACCAAAACCCAGCGAGTAGAGTTTGTCATCCCGAATATTTATGCGGTCTTCATAATAGGATGTACAGTTTGAGCCGGTGAAAACAGGAGTGAAATCACTGTCATCTATCGTACTGTCGCCATTAAAATCGTAGACACCTTCTTTAGCGTCAATACACCCTTCCGGAATCGTACTTTGATATCCGTAATAATAATTGCTGGCAAACGTAGCGGCCGAAGCTGAAGGAGAGTCGTAATCAAAGAAGTCGTTCGACACCATGGTCGCCTGAATATAGCTATCACCAAACTCATACAGGGCTTTGGCCTCGATATGTTCACGGTCAATTGTGCCAGGTCCACGCCACAGATCACTGTCGGTTTTTGAACGGCTAACGTAAGCACGGAAGCCATTAATGTCACCCGTTTCCAGTTTTACAAAAGTACGCTGCAGGTCAAAATCACCCAAGGTAACCGCAACCATGCCGCCCATTTCTTTAGATGGCTTCACTGTGTTATAGGACGCTATTGGGCCGAGTGAAGAATAACTGGGTTCCGATACATCGCCCGCACCGGGTGATGCCACCACTGACCCCAGGTTTTCGTTATCTACATAGCGGAAAATTGGACTGCCACCAAAGGCGTCAGAACGCCCCATCGGAATGCCATCCAGTACAAACCCCATCTGACTTAACTGAAAGGCCCTCACCTGTACGGAGTTACCAAATTCATAAAGCCCTAGTGCGCCATCGGTTTGCACGTTGAATCCTGGCAGACTTTCCAGCATTTTCAGCCCGGAAATACCAGAAGGCGCAGATAGCAATTCTTCTCGCGTTACGGCAATGGTATTGGTTGCTTCATCGGTACCGATAGCGACGTCAGTTTGCGAAACACGTCGCCCAACTACCACAATTTTCTCTTCAGCCGTGGACGCTTCAGTATCGGTAGATTGCGCATTTGCTTGCACAGATAATAAAAGCTGACCAATAACACCAGCCAATACAGTTAACGAAAACGATTTGGTTTTTGCTTGCTTCATCATAATTTATTCAGGTCTCAGTCATAGTCCGGGGAGAACCCTGTTTGTTGTAAGCCGCGACTTCCTTGGGCGGTAATGCCAGAAATGAATCAAGGTCTGTACCAATCGTTTCCACTACCCCCCCGTTTTGGGATGAATAAACCACGCACATCGGCGATCTACATATTTAATATCGTATACTTTCTATAAGATACAAAATCTTTACATTTTGTTTTCATTGCGTTTTTTAACTATGCACAGCTGTGGTGAACACAAATCACACAACGCACCAATATTAACCAAAAGTATAAACAGTGCGACACGTTACTCTCCATTGCTACAGACTCAGACATATTCCCAATAAGTCTTTGCGAATTACTCGGGTTTATTCGTATAGTGAGCGTGTTAGCACACTTCGTTCACAGGAATAAAAACAATGACAAAAATGACGACAGGCACAAAAATTTTTGCGTGGATCATGGTGGTTTGGAATGCGTTGGGGGTGATGGCATTTGTAAGCCAGCTACTGTTAACACCAGAAATGATTGCGTTGTTGCCAGAAGCGCAACAAGAAGCCTATAACAACATTCCTCTCTGGTCTTATGTTGCTTACGCTCTGGCCGTATTTGGCGGCTTGCTTGGCACTTTAATGCTGGCTTTGGGTAAAAAGCTGGCATTTCCCTTATTAGTTATTTCCCTGGTTGGCGTTTTGGTTCAGCAGTTTTATAACTTTGTCATTATTGATTCTATTGCTTTATTAGGGCCCAGTGTTGTGATCCTGCCTTCCCTGGTAGTAGTGATAGCGATTATTCTGGTGATGGTCAGCAAGCGCGGCACTAAAGCCGGTTGGCTGAAATAGCCGTAATCATTATTTGAGTAAGTACACATGCAATATTCCAACAGGGCGAATGCTATCGCCCCGTTTTTTGCTATGGCATTTGGAGAAAAGGCCACAGCATTAGAAAGTCAGGGTCGTTCTGTTATTCGACTCAATATTGGTGAGCCCGATTTCGGCGCCCCACCGGCCGTGCAACAAGCTATGCAACAAGCGGTAGCCAACAATAACCTGCCTTACACTGGCGCATTGGGCGACAGGCGACTGCGAGAAGCCATAGCTGAGTTTTATTACACGCAGCATCAGATTCGTCTTAACCCCAATCGGGTGGTGGTAACAGCAGGCGCCTCGGCGGCGCTGTTGTTAACCTGTGCTGCACTGATTAATCCCGGTGACGAAGTGTTAATGGGTGATCCGTCTTATCCGTGTAACCGCCAGTTTGTAAAAACCTTTGGTGGCGACGTTAATTTGGTACCCACGGGCGCGAGCAGTCAGTTTCAGTTAAATAGCAAGCTGGTTTCGGATAACTGGAATGCCAACACTAAAGCTCTGATGATTGCTACGCCTTCCAATCCAACCGGCACGGCGGTAACACTGGATGAGCTGGACAAGATGTGCGCGTTTGCCAAAGCGCGAAACGCCTGGCGGATAATCGACGAAATCTACCTGGATTTAAGCGATCACGCTCCAGGACCCGCAAAAAGTGTGCTCGCGGTGGATGATGGCGCCATTGTGATCAACAGTTTTTCAAAGTTCTTCGGTATGACAGGTTGGCGTTTAGGCTGGATGGTCGTGCCGGAGGACATGGTTGAAGTAATCGAACGATTGGCTCAAAACCTGTATATCTGCCCTTCTACCCCAGCGCAGTTGGCAGCCCTTGCTTGCTTTACACCCGACACGTTAGCGCTATGTGAAGCGCGAAGACAATCATTACTCACCCGACGCAATATCGTACTGGCCGGGTTGGAAAAGGCCGGACTTTGCGTGCCCGTTGCGCCTTCTGGCGCATTCTATGTGTATATCGATGTGAGCAGCACCGGTTTAACCGCCATGACATTCTGTGAACAATTGCTGAGTGAAACGGGCGTAGCGCTTACACCGGGTAATGATTTTGGCAACAGTGACGCCGACCGCTATGTTCGCTTGTCTTATGCAACGTCTGAACAGATCCTGCATGAAGGGTTAAAACGTATTCAGGCGTTTACGGCGGCGCGATAAATCAGACATAACAGGTAACATTTAAAATTTGAATCTCAGTAAGCCTCGCGGTTTACTGTAGTAATAACTATAAGCACCGAACCAGGGAACAATAACAATGAAACGACTATTTCTTTTAAGCACGCTCGCGCTGGCCATTACAGCCTGCTCCGAGGCCCCTGCTCCAAATGCGGGCACTGCGGCCCCCACCGCAGCTGAGCAACAACAGCAAAGTGAATCAGAGCGACTGAATGCCTGGTTTGATGCCAAATACGAGGAACAATTGCAGTTTTCTCCACTAATGATGACCCGTTTGGGTCGCAAGGATTTGTACGACCAAATCGACGACATGTCGGAACAAGCGCAAGAAAAAGTGCTGGCCTGGCAAGCCGCTTCGGTTGAAGAATTAAAGAGCAACTTCGACTACAGCAAACTGGATGAGTCGGCCAAGATTTCCTATGACCTGTGGGTGTATCAGTACGACGTGGCCAAAGTTATGCAGCCATTCAGCCGCCGCGGCTACGTGCTTACGCAAATGAACGGCGCGCAATCCATGTTGCCTACGCTGCTAATCAACTACCACAAAGTGGAAGAAAGCAGCGACATGGACGCCTATATCTCGCGTTTGAATGGTGTAGGCAGAGCCGTTGAGCAGCTTACCACGCAGGTAGCGATTAATGCCGATGAAGGCGTAAAAGCGCCTTACTTTGCTTACGAAGGCGTAATTGACCAAAGCAAGAAAGTGATTTCCGGCCAGCCATTTGATGCCGACAGCGACACCGATTCTGCACTGTTTGCCGACGCGAAAAAGAAGATTGCAGCACTGCAGGAAAGTGGTGCAATTGATGAAGAACAAGCTGCCGACTATACCGAACAGGCTAAGCAAGCCTTGCTGAACAGTGTACTACCCGCATACGGTAAACTGATCACCTGGTTTGAGAACGACTTACCCAATATCCCTCGTGATGCAAAAGGGGCTTGGGCCCTGCCAGACGGCAAGGCGTTCTATAACGCCATGCTGTTTATGCGTACCACTACCGATTTAACTGCCGATGAAATTCACAATATTGGCTTAAGCGAAGTAGCGCGTTTGCTGGCAGAAATGGAGAAGGTGAAAAACGAAGTGGGCTTCGACGGCACACTGAGTGAATTCTTCACTTACATTAAGTCTGACGTAACGGATGAGCGTTTTTATTACCCCAACACCGACGAAGGTCGCCAGGGTTACATCGACGATACCACCGTGTACTTAGACAACATCAAAGCGAAATTGCCCGAATTTTTCGGCATCCTGCCTAAAGCTGATCTGGTAGTAAAACGCGTTGAACCGTATCGCGAACAAGCCGGTGCGCCTCAGCATTACTTCCCGGGTTCGCCAGACGGCAGCACGCCGGGTACCTACTACGCGCACCTGCTGGACATGACTTCCATGCCCAAAAATGAAATGGAAGCCATTGCATATCACGAAGGCAATCCCGGTCACCACATGCAGATCTCGATTGCACAGGAACTGGAAGGCGTACCAAGATTCCGCACCACTTCGTTCTTTAACAGCTATGTGGAAGGCTGGGCGTTATATGCTGAAACCGTTGCCAAAGAAATGGGGGGTTATCAAAACCCGACTTCTGAATTTGGCCGGTTGGTCTCCGAGATGTGGCGTGCAATTCGTTTAGTTGTTGATACCGGCATTCACTCAAAAGGCTGGACCGAAGAACAAGCTATTCAGTACTTCCGCGATAACTCACCGGTATCTGAAGGACAAATTCTGGCAGAAGTACGCCGCTATATTGTATGGCCAGGACAGGCTACCTCCTACAAAATCGGTATGCTGAAAATTCTGGACCTTCGCGCTAAAGCGGAAGCAGCACTGGGCGACAAGTTTGATATTCGCGCCTTCCACGATGTTATTCTGGGCAATGGTGCAGTACCTCTGAATATATTGGAGCGCATGGTAGACGATTGGATCGCGTCACAAAAATAAAAAGCAACACTCAACAGTAACTCAGGCCGAAAGGCCTGGCTAATCATCATGCGGATTAGTGCAAAAGCCGATGTCACGTCAGTTTCATCGGCTTTTTTATTAGGGCTGTTGACCTTTGATTCACCCCATTCTTTTTTTCAGCATTGCCATTCACTCGATGTTCGCGCTAAGGTGACAAAAAACAACCAAAATACATAGCGCGACGACTGAACATGAAACTATCCTCTCAGGATTTAGATATTTGCTGCGGCCATCAAAAAAACATAACGGCTGAAGCCCCAACGGGCAGCCAGCCCATTTCCACGCCAATTCACCAAACCTCACTGTTCTCGTTTAATCGTTTTGAAGATTTGGCGAATGGGTTAGCCAACGAATTTACCACGCCGGTATACAGCCGGGGCCGAAATCCGTCAATGACCAGCGTAGAGCAAAAGCTGGCAGCGCTGGAGCAGGGCGAAGCCTGTAAGTTGTTTGCATCGGGTATGGGGGCAATTAGTGCGGCAATTAGCGCTGTGGTGAGCCAGGGCGATCATATTCTGTTTGTCAATCAGGTGTACGGGCCAACCATTCAACTTGCCACCCAACTTGCGCGCTTCGGTGTTAGCTTTACGTGTGTGCCATCAGGCAATGTAACCGAAGCTGAACTCGCTATTCAGCCCAATACCAAGCTGATTTGGTTTGAAAGCCCTGGCACCATGACCTTTACTCAACTGGATATCAAAGCACTGGTCGCCGTTGCAAAGGCAAGAGGTATTCTTACCGGTATTGATAACACCTGGGCCACCCCACTACTACAAAAACCCATTACGATGGGTGTGGATATCGTGGCGCACTCACTTACCAAGTACATTGGGGGCCACAGCGACGTAGTAGCCGGCGCCCTCATTACCCGGGCAGCCTTGTTAAAAGAGATATTCTTTAAAACCTTTTTATTAAACGGGGCCGCCATTGGTCCCATGGATGCTTATTTAATTGAGCGCGGTTTGCGTACCCTGCCGGTAAGGCTTGCGCAGCACGAAGCGAATGGTCTGGCCGTAGCGCGATATTTAGAAGGCCACGCAGCCGTAGACTGCGTATTTCACCCCGCCATGAATCCGGCTCCATCTGTGCCTGACAACCAGATGCTGGGATACACCGGGCTCTTCAGCTTCAGCCTAAAAAAGGCCGACTACAACACAGTGGTAACCGTACTCAATGCGCTTCAGCACTTCAGAATGGGGGTAAGCTGGGGTGGGTTTGAAAGCCTGGCTATTTCGCCACAACGTCCAGACAACGCACAGGCATTAGCCGCCTCGGGTTTGCCCCAGGGCTTGATCCGACTGTCGGTGGGATTGGAGTCAGTGGATACCCTCATTCAAGATCTGCAACAGGCGCTTATCCATGCACAGTAATGCTGTAAATAGATTAATGCCCTTGTGGATAGCTGTGCTGCCGCTTTTCACACTGCTGTGCGTGTTCATTGGAGGCGCGTTGTTTACAGAGCTGGGTGGTAACCTTGTTGTGGTAGCCATATTACTTTCCGCAGTCGTTGCCGGTTTGATTGGTTATGCACGTGGGATTAAATGGCAGTCTATGGAGAAGGCTGCGGTAGATAAATTTGCTGACGTATTCCCGGTTGTCCTCATATTACTGTCTATTGGCGGGCTGATTGGCAGTTGGATGCTAAGCGGCACCATTCCCTTATTTGTATGGCTGGGCATCGCACTAATCGACCTGCAGTTTATTTATGTTTCGGCCTTTATCGCTGCGTCGGTAATGAGCCTGTTCACCGGTTCGTCGTGGGCATCGGCGGGCACAATTGGTGTTGCACTCATGGGGCTGGCAACGGTAATGGATGCGTCCTTACCGATTACCGCGGGCGCAGTAATTTCTGGCGCGTATTTTGGCGATAAGATGTCGCCACTTTCTGATTCCACCAATATTAGCGCCATTGCGGCTAAGGCCGACTTATACGAGCATATTCGGCACATGATCTACACCGCCCTTCCGTCGTTTATGATCGCCTTGGTGGTTTTCGCTGTTATCCCAGCCAATCAGGCAAGTGATTCAATTAATGCGCAACACGCCACCCAAGCCATGCAAATAATGATTGAACACGTGTTTTTACCCGCGTGGTGGCAAATGCTCCCGCCGCTACTGATCATGGTTGCCATTGTGAAAAAATGGCCTCCGGTGGTGGGGATTACGCTGTCTACCCTACTGGCGCTTCTTCTGGCAGTAGGTCTGCAACCGTTTAGTGTTGCCGATGCCGTTAATGCCTATTTGCATGGTTTTACACTGGATATGCTACCGGCTTCCCAGCAACATGACGCCACAACTAATACTGCATTTGTAAAGCTGGTAGTGCGTGGCGGGCTTTATTCAATGGTTGGTACTCTGGTGGTAATCATTGCGGCATTTTTACTGGCTGGTGCCATGCAAGCAACCGGTGCGCTAAATGTCATCATTCAAAGTATGTTAAAAGCAGTAAAAGGCACGTTCAGCTTGGTCGCCAGTACCTTAGTAAGTGGTGTTACCTTGCTGTCACTTACCAGTCACGGCGGAGTAAGCAGCTTGATCATCGGTAACCTGTATCAGCCTGCCTACACGAAGCACAATCTGGCCAACGTGAACTTATCCCGCAGTATTGAAGATTCGGTCACCTTGCTGGATCCACTGCTTCCGTGGACAGTATCAGGGCTGTTTATGGCTACCACGCTGGGCGTGGCAACCATCGACTATTTGCCCTGGGCGCTTTTTTGCCTTGGCGGCCCGCTGTTTTCTTTGCTTTGGGCCGCATTGGCAACGCGCAGTGGCTTTGGGATCCGGCGCTTAAAACTGCAAACGGAATCCTGAATACACATAAGCGGTGTCGTCCGGATAATTACCCTGAGCCAAAGCATCGCCTTTAAACATGTAGGCACTGCCAAATTCCAGGCGCAGAGGTTTGGTGATTTGATGGCGCCAGCGCATTTCTAACTGGTGCCCCAAAAAGCTATCACTACCGGTAGGTGTTTTTTGGTACCAGAAAGCGCGGTAATGCAACATCAAATTGTCTTTACCGGTAAATTTACTCACCATGCGTGCTCCAATACCCAATAAGTTCTGGCGAGGGAATGAGCGATACACTTCGGTGGGGCCATAGTCGAATCGTCTTACCCCGTAAAGCCCGTCAAAGCCGTTACTTTTGTTATCGGTACTGTTGTTATCACCACTTATCCAATCCAACACAGCGCTGAGTGACGTTTTTGAGTCGATCATTTTTCCTAAGGAGGCGTAGAGCAACCACGCTTGGTGATCAAGATCTTTTAAATCACTGTTAGACGTTGTTTGACGTTGTGTTCCTGTTTGCAACGCTAACTCCACATCAGTTAGCCATTCACTGCCTTTAGGACTGGTATATTGCGCACTAACGGTTAATAGCTGGCGGTTACGTGTGCGCAGCTCCTGACTATCGTCTTCATTTAACCAATAGCTTTGTAAATGCCAGGTTTTGTCGTCAGACTCCGCATATAAACCGTAGAACAACCGCTCCGATTCAGTCTTATCAAAAGCCCTGTCGTTATTATCAACACTGGCGGCATCTGATGGCAATCGCGATACCGGGTGCAAATAAAAGCCCCTTACCGACCAGTCGCGCCAGTGCCAGTCGGTAATGAGTCCGTCGAAGGAATTGAGTGCATTGCGGAAGTACCCACTACCTAATAACCGCCGGCTACCGTGGTCCAATACAAACCGGCCGACACTGGTTTTGGTCATCCGAAGTTCTGCGCTACTGCTGTCGCCATCGCCTAACCAGCCTACATTGAATTGAACAGGCTCCAACGTGTTCACCTGAGAACGTCCCAGAGTTGGATCGTCATTATCCAGATAGACTCTGGAATCAGCAAATGCACCCACCAACTGAATATTCGACCAGGTTACACTGCCTTTTAACTCAAATTTGGAAGACAGCCGCTGGTTGTGCTGATGAAATGAGGGGGACGTTGTCGGAAACAGCGGGTTAACCAGATTTTCAAAACGCAGGTTCCATTCGCCAGACCACTCATATTTAGGGCTCTCGGCAGCGTTAACGGTAACCGAAGTACTGAGAAGCAATGACGCCAGCGCTGCACCAGCCAAGCGCTTAGCAGCTGCACTGCGTCTGTCACAGCCGGTTTCCCGGCTGCGAAAAGAATTCAATGGGTTCATATTGGTATCCTGAAGAAAAGTGTGCGTTCAAAGTGAAAAGGCGTGGCACATCAGGTTTTAAACCGGCCAATCTTCTGATTCAGTCGCTGAACTGTATCGTTTACGCTGTCTGAGATTTTACCGCTGCTTTCCACTGTTTTGAGGTTCTGCTGGCCTAATGCGTGCAACGAAGACACATTGGCATTGATTTCACCCACTACCTGACGTTGTTCGTCTGAGGCTGTGGCAATCTGATAAATAATTTCATTGGCCTGGTTTACTGCCTGGCTCACCTGATCAAACGCGCTGACCAACTGACTCGATACGGTGACTACTGATTCTACCTCATTCGAGCCGCGCTCAATGGCGTTAACCGCATCATTCACACTGTGCTCTAAGCGGCCAAGCATTTCGTTAATATTTTGCGTAGATTGTTGCGTTCTGCTAGCCAGCGTTCGTACCTCGTCGGCGACCACCGCAAAGCCTCGACCCTGCTCACCGGCGCGCGCTGCTTCAATGGCTGCGTTGAGTGCCAGTAAGTTGGTTTGCTCAGCAATACCACGTATTACATCTAACACGGCAATAATATTTTGCGACTCTTTTGCCAGGCTGCTGATCACGCCCTTGGCGTTTGAAATGGAGTCTGAAAGATTCTGTACATTTTTAACCGAATCACTTACAACGCGTTTAGAGGTCAGGCTGACTTCTGAAGCCACTTTCATATTTTCAGACGCTTGCTGGCTGTTTCCGGCATTGTCGTTTACGGCATGACTTAACTGGTTTACCGCTGTTGCAATTTGATTGAGGTTTTCGTTTTGCTGATGGAACACATCAGACACTGTTGTAGACGATTGCTTTAACTTCGATGCCGCCTGATTCAGACTGGTTGAGTCTTCCTGCACCAGTTGAATTAATTGCTGCAGGTTTTGCATAAACAAATTAAACGCCCTGGCGATCTCAGCCAGTTCATCCTTACCTTTAGCGTCCAAACGACTGCGTAAATCACCATCCCCTTGACTGATGTCACGCATGACTACAATCAGGTTATCCAGCCGATCGGTAATCAATCGGGGGCCATACACCATCGAGCCAACACATATGAATAACGTAAACACCGTGGCCACAGCCAGGATGGTTTGATAAAACGCTGCGTCGTCACTCATACTTGCTGTCAGCGCGTCAGCTTTGTTTTTTACCGCTTCTCCAAGCACATCGTAATGGCTTCGCAGTTGGCTAAAACTACTTGCCACTTCTGCATCTCGCAGCGCAACCGCTTCGCTTACTTTATTGGCTTGCACCAATCCAACCAAACGCTTGGAAGAGGCATACCAAGCATCGAAGTCGGATTTGAACGATGCGATTTGCCTCGATACCGCCGGATCATCTTCAATTACAGGTTTAGCCTGGTTCATTCGATCCAATGCTTGCTTTGCGTTTTCTTCAAAATCACTGATTTGAGAGGAAATACTAAGCGACCCCTGGCTGGCAGTAACAATCATGTCTTGCAGCGCCGTGTAGGCCTGATACAGATCTCGGTCTGCGTTCAGGGTTAAACTCACCGAATTCATATAACGCGTCGAAATATCCCGGGCTTCCGATGATAAATTCGACAGCGCAATGCCACTGATAGTGGCTACGGTTAAAAACAGTGCTGATATCACCACCAGAGGGAAAGAAAATTTAACGCGTACTTTGTATTGACTGAAATCAGTCATGTTGTCGCCCCTTAGCTGCAGGCACGAGTTGGTTAATCAAAGTGTTACACAGAATTTTTGATTTGCAATTCAAAACACGCAAGTTTAACTAAAGTGTAAGAGAAATAGCCTTCAAAACAACCAAAGGACAA
Organism: Alteromonas sp. AMM-1; assembly: GCF_047290655.1. Classification (NCBI taxonomy): domain Bacteria; kingdom Pseudomonadati; phylum Pseudomonadota; class Gammaproteobacteria; order Alteromonadales; family Alteromonadaceae; genus Alteromonas; species Alteromonas sp. AMM-1. The sequence goes on from NZ_JBLBUE010000027.1 coordinate 28,050, forward strand.
TTTCAACCAATTGAAAAGCAAATAATTATTTATCGCCATCCGGATAAATAAATACCCCTTCTTTTTGTGTGGTCGTACCATCATTCTGATTGGAAATAATCCAGTCAAAATGCTGGCGACTCCCCTCCGTTGTAACATTGGTTGAAACAGTGATTGCCACTTCGCGTTTTTCACCCGGCTTCACGGCTTCAATAACCGTGTCAGATATCCGCGCAGACTCCAGCCCAAGAAGAGACAAATGATAGGTTGTTGTGCGCTCAGATTTATTCAGCACGTTTATGCGAAACGAGTTTTCAATATCTCCTGAGTAATGCTCTCTGTACAGTTGTTGGCGATCCCGGGCAATGTTGATTTCAAAATCCATTCTGGTTGCGGCCCATGCCCACATACCAAGCAGCATCACCGCAATTGCAGCCCCATACAACAACAGTGCAATGTTCCAAGATTTCACTGGCTTTAGCGCAGTAAAGCTAATCAGATCAGGCGCATAATGGAATTTGTTCATGACCTGATTGCAAGCATCAACACACAATCCGCAGTTTATGCATTCATATTGCAGGCCGTTGCGAATATCGATACCCACCGGACAAACCTGCACACATAAGGAACAATCCACGCAATCGCCTAATGCAAAATTGTTACTGCCGCGTTTTCTTGGCCCTCTGCTTTCGCCGCGTTGATGATCGTAAGTGACCAGCTTAGTGCTGGCATCAAACATTACCGACTGAAAGCGCGCGTATGGACACATGTGCTGGCACATTTTATCTCTTATCCAGCCAGCGTTGACATACGTGCAGAGTGCAAAAAAAGCCACCCATCCGGGTATCAGTAACGGAGCAGACAAGGTCAGCATATCAATATACAGCTGTCTGGCAGGATAAAAATAAGACATAAACACCAAGGCAGTAACACTTGCAGCAAGCCCCCACACAAGGTGTTTTGCCGCTTTTACAGCTACTTTTCTTGCGCTCCATGGCTGTTTGTCGAGTAACCGGCTTTGGTTCGCCGAACCTTCAATACGCCGCTCAACCCAGTTGAACATCAGTGTCCAAACCGTTTGTGGGCAGGTAAATCCGCACCATATCCGGCCGTACTTCTTGGTCACAAAAAACAGCACAAATGCGGCAAGCGAAAAAAGTAGTACAAAGATCATTAAATCCTGTGGGTACAACACCCAGGAAAACACCCGAAGGGTTTGGGCGCCTACGTCAAACAAAATTGCTTGCTTGCCATGCCAGGAAATCCAGGGAAGACCAACGAATAGCGCCATTAACAGCATATTTAACCCGCGCCTGATACGTTGAAAGTACCCTTGCTGTTCACGGATATATACCTTGCTTTGCGCCACTGGTACTTTAAAGATAATCGCGCTGTTATCGGGAATATGTAAACTCATTGGTATGTATGCCACCCTGTAGCTGTTAGTCGGGCGGATTGTAGAAGGTTAGATTAAAGAGAAAAGATACAGATGGGATCGGAAAACATAGAACAGATATAAACTAAATCTGTTCTAAGTAATGGATTATTTTACGCGTTAACCTGTTCAGCAGTTGCAATCGGGCCGGCGTGAGTTCAAATGACGCATTGATACGTAAACAATGACTGTACTCGCCATGCAACGAAAACAACCTGCCAGGAGCAAGTGTAATGTGCAACGCCAGCGCCATATGGTAAATAGCGAGCGTATCCACCTGCGGGGAAAACTCAACCCACAGGAAATATCCCCCGGATGAATGATGCACTTTAGCGAAACTTCCCCAGTGCCCTCTAAGATATTCATACATTGCCTTTTTGCGCTGTCTCAAAGCACTGCGAAGCTGATGCAAATGTTTCTCGTAATTTCTGGTTTCCAAATAATCCACCAGCGCCATTTGTATAGGCACGCTGGTAGAAATGGTACTCATTAACTGCTGTTTTTGAATTGCTTTTGCATGCTCTCCCGCTGCGACCCAACCAATGCGAAAGCCGGCTACCAGGGATTTGGAAAATGATGAACACAACAAACTATTTCCGTTTTTACAAAAGTGCTTAATAGGTAATAGCGGCTGACCGCTACTATACAACTCCGCGTATACATCATCTTCAATGAGTGCAACACGGTACTTTGCCAGCAGATCAGCGAGTGCCTGCCGGGTGTAGTCTGTCATGCTGTAACCCACTGGATTCTGAAAATTAGACATCAGCCAGCACGCTCGTACCGGTTTATTCTGCAAGGCGCGTTCTACTGCTGCCAGATTGATCCCCTTATCGGGCGTCACCTCAACACTCACAGCGCGCAGCCCCAAACGCTCTAGGGCTTGCATCGCTCCGTAGAACGCCGGCGATTCAATTAACACCCAGTCTCCGGGCTTGGTGACTACCTGCAGACTCAGGCTAAGTGCTTCCAATGCTCCGGCCGTAATGACTATTTCATCGGGTGAAACATGCAGCCCCCGAGCAGCATATCGTTGGGCAATTAACTGGCGAAGTTCCCGGTTACCAGGCGGTAAGTTGTCCAATGCGCTGGTAACCGTTGTTTGTTTAGCGGCGGCGGTAAGTGATTTGGTAAGCTGGTGTCGTGGATACAAAGCCGGGTCGGGATAAGCAAAACCTAAGCTAAACATGTGAGGGTCGCGCGAGGCTTGTAGAACATCAAACACAAAGTCGTTAACGCTAACCGATTCAGCCGACTGCATAACACCCGTGGTACTGGCAACTTCAACTGAGTCGGCAACCCGGTACCCCGAACGTTGCACAGCACTTAATACCCCTTGGCTTTCCAGTAACTGGTAGGCATGCAGCACGGTCATGAGGCTATAACCGGTAAGCGACGATTGTTTGCGAAGAGAAGGCAGCTTTTCACCGGGCTGCCAGATGCCCTGTTTGATTTGAGAAGCCAACTTGTCGGCCAATTGTTCGTACTTAGCCATACTGAATACCCCGTAACCAGCAAAGTTGGTATAACAGTAACACTTTAAATCTGTTATGAGTATTTGCTTTGAACAGTGACCAGCGTTTAACTACCAGTAACCCGCCACTGCAGAGCAATGCCAATTCGTGTAGAGAGGGTTACCACTTGGTGCTATAGTGACAACACAGCATAAACAGGCCCCATACATGAATAATAACAATAAGGTAGACACGGGTGTTGAGCTGAATTCTGCCAGCTCATTCGCGCAGGTTCGCCGACATCGGTTATTACAAATTTGCGGCGTAAGCGCAGTGGGTTTACTCGCTTCGGTGCTTATCTCGCGTGGGATTGCGTTTACCATATTCTCAGTTGGACTCTTATCTTTACTGATTGCATTTTTGCTGGCCTACAAACACAAAATCCAGGCCTCTTCCTTTGTATTACTCAGCTCTATGTCGGCTATGTTATTTGCGCTGGCCCTGGTAGGCGCGGGGTTGTTTGATATTGCCATTATTGGTTATCCCTGCTTGCTGATATTTGCGGCCATTTTGGGCGGAGTGGGGTTATTCAGCACGCTGCTGTCTCTCACTATTGTGCAGTGCTCTGTACTGGTTTGGCTTAATCTGGAGGGCTATGTAGTACCCAGCACTCCCCGATTAAGCTGGGAGCACCTGATTTTTGTACAGGTGATTTTTATTATTACTGGCTTTAGTGTGTATATACTGGTTCGCGACATCAAACAGCTCATGATCTCGCTACAGGAAGAAAATGAGAAAGTGGAGCTCAGCAGAGCGCAAATTCAGCATCTGGCGCATCACGATCCGTTAACCCGCTTACCTAACCGTTTACATGGTGAATTACTGTTTCAGCGCCTGTTGAGCCAGTGCAAACAAAACAACACTGAACTGGCAGTATTATTTCTAGATCTGGATAATTTCAAACCGGTGAATGACGCACTGGGCCATGTTGCCGGCGATATTCTGCTGGAGGAACTGGCCCAGCGATTAAGTGAATTACTCACCGACGGCCAGCACTTAATCCGATTTGGTGGCGACGAGTTTTTGGTGCTTGTCCCCTATTCCGGTGATTGCCAGAATAACGGCACGCTGAATGGATTTATCAATACATTACTGAATGAATGCGCCAGGGAGTTTGACGTTCAGCAAAATCGCATTATCGTGTCGTCATCTATTGGTGTAGCTGTTGCTCCCAGAGATGGTGAGCACTTCAAAGAACTTTGTCGCAAAGCCGATATTGCTATGTATCAGGCCAAAAACAATGGCCGCAATACGTTTAGCTACTACTCCCCTGAACAGGATGCCCACAGCGAAGAACGCTTTACACTACTTCAAAAATTGCGCAATGCGGTTAACACTCACGCGTTTACACTGAATTACCAGCCCATAATAGACCTGCGAACCGGCAACGTGGTATCAGTTGAGGCCCTGCTGCGTTGGCCGCAACCGGATGGCAGTATGATTGGCCCAGATAAATTTATTCCACTGGCCGAGAGTGCAGGCATAATAAATGTCCTCGGTAATTGGGTAATTCAACAAGCCTGTGCGTTTTGCGCAAATCAACGTAAAAACGGGTTTCCCGAACTGCGTATTGCCGTGAACATATCGGCGCTGCAGTTCAATGACGGGAAGCTAAAACACAATGTGGAAAAAGCGTTAAGACGTGCTGATCTGCCTCCAGATGCGCTCGAGCTAGAACTGACCGAATCGCTGTTTATTAATGAGTCCACCAATATTCTGTCTCAGCTTTCAGATCTCACCGATATAGGTGTAACTATTGCAATTGATGATTTTGGCACTGGGTACTCTAATCTGGCGTATTTACGCCGCTTTCACGCCTGCACGCTCAAAATTGATCGCTCGTTTATCCACCCTCTCACCAGCGACGACAACGACGTGCCTCTGGTCCAGGCCATGATTACCATGGCATCAAGCCTGGGTATGCATACCGTTGCCGAAGGCATCGAAGACAAAGCCACACTGGCACTTTTAGTCGAAATGGGATGTGGATTCGGCCAGGGTTATCACTGGTCAAAACCATTGTGTGAGGATGAAATCAACGAGCGACTGTGTTCGCTGGCCCGTGAGTGAGTTTTGGTTTTAACAGAAGAAACCCGCTTTTAGTCCGCAGACATTATAATTACTCGCTCTGATTGGCCTGGACAGTATAAAAATAATCAGCGTGCTTTTTCATAAATGCGAGGTCGTCGGGTGAATAGTTACCTATATAGGCCCAGGTCGCTGTCGCCTCCTTGTCTGTTGCCTCCCTCACTATCGCCACAACACCATCACTATCCGTAATTTGGATTTTTTTGGTTGACAGGTCAATGTCCACGTTACCACGAGCCAGACGCAATGTAGATGAAGGCAAATTGGTGTCGTCGCCAATACATACCAGCAATCCTTCAGGCACATTGCAAAAAGGTTACTCGGTAATCATCATGGATAAATTCCAAGGTTGCGGCTTCCCAACCAAATGCGTTGATTGCGTCATTAACCCGGCCTCCTGTGCTATATAACATCAATTATATCCTTTCGACTTATTGAATAGTTTTCGAGCCTAATTAATTTATTCAAGCCAAGTAAGTGGGTACTTTGATCCATACTCGGGATCGCAACTCACGGTTACCGGCAGGGATATGCTCTTTCATTTTTCTTAAACAGAAACAAAAAACCCCGAACATTGCTGTTCAGGGCTTCTGTATGATGGTGCCTCGACCCGGGATCGCAACTCACGGTTACCGGCAGGGATATGCTCTTTCATTTTTCTTGAACTGAAACAAAAAACCCCGAACATCGCTGTTCAGGGTTTCTGTATAATGGTGCCTCGACCCGGGATCGAACCAGGGACACGCGGATTTTCAATGTATTTCAATGTTTTAATTGGTTGTTTTAGTTAGTTTTTTATTTTCTTTGCAAATTCTTTGCATAAGCTGGCATTTCATGATCTACTATGAGCATGGCAAAGCTAATCGAAAGACATGACATAAACGACGAACTGTATATCTTCAAGCAGGATAACAGTGAACGTTGGTATGCGCGTTTTATACTGACAAATCATAAAAAATGGTTGTGTAAGTCAACCAAGAAGAAAGACAAGGACGAGGCCATTGCAATGGCACATCGTATCTTTCTTGACCATCAAATAAGACATGAAAACAACAGTCTCGTACAGAGCAAACGGTTTAAAGATGTTGCTGACCGTGTCATCGAAAAGCTCGAAGAGCAGCTTGAACATGGTGGTGGGAAGCGCACTTACAAAGACTATATTCGAGCATTAGAAAACTATCACATCCCCTACTTCGCTCGCACGTTTGTCACTTCTATAGACCAAGAAGCAATAACGAAATTCGTTGAATGGCGCAAAAGGAAAATGAGTAAGCCGCCCGCTTCATCTACTCTTCAAACTCATAATTCGGCATTGAATCTTGTATTCAAGGAAGCTATTGAACAGAAATGGATGATAGCAGCTCAAGTTCCAGTGCTGTCGTCAAAAGGTGAAGCCGGTACACGCCGTGCTGCTTTCTCAGAAGAAGAATACGAAGCAGTACTTGAAGAAATCTACGAAGGCGAACGAAACGCCCACAGTGAAAAAACCAGACAGATTCGAGAGCTACTTTATGACTACTGCGAAATAGCTGTTAATACTGGTATCAGGCCCGGTACGGAAATGGAGAATATTACATGGAAAGATATAGAGATTAAAACTCAGGGTGCCAAGGCCCAATTCTTCATCAATGTAACCAAAGGCAAAACCACAAAGTATACAGGTACGCGAAAAGTGGTCTGTAAGCGGGATGTCATAGGCGCATTAATTCGACTGCGTGAGCGTTTCCCGTTGCGCACGCCAAACCAAAAAATATTCTTACTGGCAAACGGTGAAGCTACGCCACAACTGGGCAAAGCATTTGAGAAAGCACTACAAAGTTCTGGACTAAAAGATTCGCCCAGAGGACCCAGAACGCTTTATTCACTGAGGCACACTTATATTACTTGGCAGCTACTAGCCGGAACCAGCATGGACGTTATCGCGCGTCAGTGCGGTACAAGTGCAGCCATGATTGAGCAGCATTACAGCCATGTTAAACCTGAAATGTTTGCAGATGCTTTATCTGGTGTTACTTTTGATCAAGAAAAGCCGCAGCCTAAATCTAAGAATAGACTCGCTATTGATGCCAAAAATATGGAACGCGATGAAAAACAGTTCAAGGAATGGGCAGCTGAGTATAAGACACGTGGGTGTATTTAATTGAATCCCGAATTCAACTGCGAAGTGCGACACTCGTCAATATCAAGCAGCCAATGCCATTTCTTTAAATACAATCGCTGGCTGCTTGAAGCCTAAACACTTTCTTGGTCGATAATTTATTCGCGATAGAGCGAATTCAATATCGC
>NZ_JBLBUE010000270.1:0-2271 GCF_047290655.1 Alteromonas sp. AMM-1
ACATGTCGGTTGTTTACCGCGAGTTGCTTGCCGCACGTTATAAGCAGGTGCGCCCGCGGTTAGAGGAACTTACGGCAATGCGTCCGAATGATGCAGAACGTCATGCGCTGCTCGCGTACAGTTGGCACCTCGACCCTAATGCTGGTCCGGATGGACAGAACATGGCACTGGTTGGCTACGAAACCGCACTCAATCTGAGTCCAACTTACGTGTTTCCCGCATTAATGGCGGGCCATTTGTCTTACGAGCGCGGCAATTTAAACGACGCTCTGGACTTTTTTGCCCGGGCAGCAATGGCAAACCCCGGTTGTGTAGAAGCGTTTGAGGGCATCGCGCTGACTGCCTACTTACTGGGTGACATTAACCTGGCAGAGGTAGCCTCCGCCCGCCTGATCGAACTCGCGCCAGCGTCAGAAACAGGCCTGCGTTTATCAGCGCTAATCGAGGCCGCCAGCGGCAACGAAATACCTGTTCAGCCTGCTACCCTGCGTTACCTACAAACCTACCCAACTGAGGCGCGACAACTTTCCCCACGCTTGCAGCAATTGCGCCTAACCGCAGCGATAGACGAACATACCGCCGCACAGCCAATAACGAAGGACTTGTCAGAGCCTAAGGTTAACCCCAATCAGGTATCGGTAGACGTTACCATTATCGTTAGTCAGAACACGCATCGCGATCGCATCGGTATTAATTTACTGGACGGATTGCGCCTGCAATATGGCGCGCAAAGTAGCCATACCATAATAAAACAAGACGGTGGAAGTTCGCGTGACACTCAAACTACATTCAGCGAAGGTTTCACATTGCCGCAGATTAACTGGAACCTGAATCTGTTCAATCGATTTGGTCAGTACTATCAGGTAGCGGCGCGCCCTTCCCTGACAGCCATGGTGGGGCAAACGTCTGAGTTTTTTGTTGGACGGACATTGCAAATCGGCGTACGAGGCATTGAAGCAGGCAGAATCGAACAAGTCGACATTGGTATTAACCTGAAGGTGCTACCCATTGAGATAAGAGAAGACGCAGTGGTTGTTAATGTGGGTGTTGGCCGCAGTTTTGTTACTACTGATCCAGCAGGAAGCTTCGCGGAAGTGCTATCAACATTCAGGCAGGCTGTAGACGCAACGGCCGAGATCCGTTTTGGTGAAACACTGGTTCTATCTGGGCTATCTGAAAGTGTTCGGGATGCCACTTCATCTGAAGTACCCGTACTCGGCAGCATACCCGTACTCAGCATGTTCTTTAAAGAACGCTCTACAACAGAGCGACGTGATGCCGTTATGATTTTCGTAACCCCTTCTCCCCCGGTAAGTTTTGCAACCCGGCCCTGGGCTCGTCCAGCCAGCGTAGAAAAAATGGTTCGTCTTTGGAATAGCGTTATCGATCCTTCCACCAACGCCAGCGATGTTACGGAACGACTGAGCAAAATAAGAATGTTTCAGCGCATGCAACCCGGTGATGCGCCGCTCTCGTGGGGAAATCCTACTAAGCAAAAAATAGATCTGTTTAAAAACCTAATTGGAGTCGCCTCATCATGAGATACGTTCTGCTACTTTGTACCATCCTGAGTGTTACCGTTCTGACCAGTTTTGAAACAAGCGCAGTATCAGACAATCGTACCGAGGTAGAACAGCTAAAAATGGCACTCAATGACATGCGTGCCAAACTGGACAAATTAAATGAAAGGCTTACGGAACTTGATAATCAATGTATCCAATTGGCTCAGGGCGTTTCCATACAGTCAACGTCCCGACCCATCGGAATGGAACTTCAGGTACACCGGTCGCAAATTGATATGAAAGCGCGTGAATTAGAAATAGACAGCGATAAGATTACCATCACCGGAAAAATACTGACGCTCAAAGCAGATACCATCATTATTGACGGCGAAATAAAATCCAAAACTGGCAATGACACTAATCTAAAAGGGTCAATCATTAAAGACAATTAATGCCATCACACTCGCCTGATTTAGGTTTATTGAACCGGGGGAGGCTCCCAAAGCTCCACTTTGTTTCCCTCGGGATCGATAACCCAACCGAATTTACCAAACTCTGAGTCTTCGGTTTCATCAAGCACCTCACAGCCTTCTTCACGCAATGCTGCTATAAGACCATGAAGATTTTCAACCCGATAATTAACCATAAAGGAAGCACCGCCAGGAGAAAACTTATCACTGTCGGCCGCAAAAACAGACCATATAGTTGAGCCACCAACTGGCTCCCCTTGTTCATCAGCCCAGTCAAATGCAGCCCCACCCCATACCTG
>NZ_JBLBUE010000271.1:0-2248 GCF_047290655.1 Alteromonas sp. AMM-1
GGATACGAGACAAGATTAAAATTATTGCATCGGGAAAAATCATTACGGCGTTTCACATGGTTAAAAACCTGTCTTTGGGCGCTGATGTGTGTAACAGCGCAAGAGGAATGATGCTGGCATTAGGGTGTGTACAGTCGTTGTCCTGTCATACTAATACCTGCCCAACGGGGGTTGCTACACAGGATCCAAAGCTGTTTAAAGGGCTGGATGTTAAGGACAAAAGTGTACGGGTAGCCAATATCCATCACAAAACCGTGAAGGCAATGGTAGATATTTTATCGTCAACCGGGCATCGCTCAGCCAGCGAACTGAATCGCACTCATATCTTCAGGCGGGTTAATCAGGAAACGGTTAAACGTTATGATGAAATCTTTCCGCTTATTCAACCCGGTAGCTTTTGTAGCGACGACGTGCCATCGCATTACGCATTGCATATAAAAGAAGCATCTGTTGCATCGTTTAAACCGGTTAATATTCTGGCTCAGGTTGAAAATAGAACTCAATCAGTAAATAGTAATTAGCAAATATTGATTAAAATCAACAGTAATTGATTACCGCTATTCTATACTGACATTACAGAAAACAGCCATAAGGAGGCTGATTATGAGTGGTTATAACTGTGTTTTGGTAGCAATAGATGTGTTCTCAAATGAGCATGAAGCCGTTGTAGAAAAAGCATTGGCTGTAGCGGGGGCACCTGCAAAGCTTAACCTGATATATGTAGCGTACCCGCAAACGAATTTTGAGCCTTATGGTTTGTTCCTTGAACGTGATTTTTCTGAAGAAGTACGCGAGCAGGCGCAAAAGAAATTAGAAAGGATCGCCGATGGCCATGGCGTGCCTCGAACCCACGTTCAGGTTGCAATTGGTTCTGCCGCAGAGGAAATTCACCTGGTGGCCAAAAAGCTCAACGCTGACTTAATTGTGTTGGGAACTCATGGTCAAAGTGGTGTGCAGTTGTTGTTAGGTTCTACCGCCAGTTCTGTGCTGCACGGCATTGAATGCGATTTACTGGCGGTAAAAGTATAAGTTGCCAGGCAGGCATTGTGTCGCCTGTATCAAGGCAGTGAATTCCCAACCATTCACTGCCTTTTTTTATTTTTGAAAATTATTTTTCTTCTTAATGTTCCGTTAAGTTTTCACAATTATCTTTTCATCATGTTCTGAATTTCCGTTGGACTGATACATGATGAATGCGTTTAATGCTAATGCTCTGCAGTTTCACCCTTTAAGCACATCGATACCTTCTGTAGATGTGATAGGGTGTGATAGGCATGCTTCATGCCGCCATCAGGTACAAGAATTTATCCGCAAAGGGTTTTACCAGTGGTATCGCGCAGATGTGCAGGATTTTTTGCCCTTGCTGGTAACAGCAAGAGCGCAGAATATTCATTCTGTACTGGGTTTGCGTACCCAAACTACTGATATGCTGGTTACGCGTTACCTTGACAGTGGATTAACTGAGACCCTTGCAGCCCAAGGAATTCAAGATGTTGAAGGTAAGGTTGCCGAAATTGGCAATTTATACAGTGAATCTCACGCCTACACATTACCTTTATTACTGACAACCGTTAAAGCGCTGCTCGAAGCTGGTTTTACCTATGCATTATTTACCGCAACTACGCGTGTTCAGGCACTCTTTATGCGCTACGGTTTACAAGCTTCAGCAATTTGCCCGGCTAGTCCTGAGAAGCTGGGCGGTAAAGCGGCTGAATGGGGAAGCTATTACCAGGCTGGTCCAACAGTAATGTTGCTTGATCTGGCGCGTGTTTCAGCAGTAGTAAAAAACAACCCGCGTCTTACCGATATTGATCGGGCTCAGCAACCCGCGGCGTCCACCATTGCGTCTCAACTGCGGTGGTTACGTCATGCTTAATTCCTATCCTTTTGAAGTAAATAATGATGTTGCGCTTAGCACTGCATCCACGCAAGTGACTTATGCTCAACTGTATGAGGCTGTATTATCACGTGCACAGTATATAAAGCAGCTTAATGCGCAACGTTTCGCAATCATTGCAGATAACGGTTTGGAGTGGGTCTTCTTTGATTTAGCGTGTCAGATGGCCAATTGTGTACTTGTTCCTGTTCCAGCATTCTTTTCTGCTGCACAGCAAGAGCATCTTTTTACCAGTGCCGATATTCAATATGTTATTAGCGAACGAACTCACGTTAATCCTGAAACCGGTTTTTTTGCCACTGTTACCGAACTTAACAATCAACACAACACAGCATTGATTCCAGACGGGAC
>NZ_JBLBUE010000272.1:0-2217 GCF_047290655.1 Alteromonas sp. AMM-1
AGGCCAGCAGGCGGTGGAAAGCGCACCTCGTCCCCTTCAGGATCATTTTGTAGAACGTTTTAGTCAGTTGGCTGAATGGGAACGAAGTCAGATGATTGCCACCATGCAACGCATAGCGGCCATGATGGACGCCGAACAAATCGACGCCTCCCCGGTTTTAGCGGTAGGTACACTTACCGATCGTCACGACTAATCTTTCGCGTTGGCTTTAAGTGGATTTGGGCGGCCACCGGTTACCTTATCGGCCCGTCCTTCCTGAATGGCCTTTTCAGCCCGACGTTTACGCACTTCTTTGGGGTCGGCAATCAGCGGGCGGTACACTTCCACCCTGTCACCGTTTTTCACTTCTACCGATGGTTTTACTACCCGATTCCACACACCCACACTGGCGGTAGCCAATTCGATCTCCGGGTGAATATCCAGTACACCCGAAGCCCGAATCACCTGTTCAACCGTTGAACCTGCGGGTACGGTTAATTCAATCAGTGATTGTTTTGCTGGCGTAGCATAGGCTACTTCAACGTTAATCAGATCATCCATTATGCGTAAACTACCTTTGCCCGTTGGGTGAACGCTTTAACCATGCTTTCTGCCAGACTGTTGAAAATCTTACCAAATGCCAGTTCAACCATCCGGTTTTTAAACTCAAACTGCAGATTAAGCTCTATTTTACATGCAGAGTCTGACAATTCAGAAAACGTCCAGCCACCTTGCAGCTTTTTAAAGGGTCCGTCTACCAGCGTCATTTGTATACTCTTAGCGGGATCCAGATGATTTTCTGTTGTAAACCACTGTTTAATACCGGCTTTGGCGATTAATAAGGAGGCTTGCATGGCATTGCCCTGCTGACTGATTATTTTACTGTCTGAACAACCCGGTAAAAACTGCGAATAAGCATTCACATCATTAACCAGATCAAACATGGCCTGCGCGCTGTAAGCTACCAATGCGCTTCGCTGAATTGTTGGCATAGCTCTTTTATTTAGGTAACACGGTTGGCGGAGTCTACCACAAAAAATCACCGTTGCGCACATTCCATAAGTGAGGGGAAATGCGGCAGAAAAGGAAGGGTTATCTCATACAAATATTTATTTACGCACTCACGAAAAACGAGACAAGCGCAACACAATCAGTATAATAGCGCGCATGAAAAAGAATGCATCCAAACAATCCACAGGTACTATCGCCCTTAATAAAAAGGCGCGTCACGACTATTTCCTCGAAGACAAATTTGAAGCTGGCATTTCGCTACAGGGATGGGAGCTCAAGAGTATTCGCGATGGCAGAGTCAACATCAAAGACACCTATGTGATTATCCAAAACGGTGAAGCCTATTTAGTAGGAAGCCGGATCACGCCTTTGAACCAAGCCTCCACCCACGTTATTTGTGAACCGGAACGCGCTCGCAAACTCTTGCTAAATAAGCGCGAACTCGACAGGTTAATGGGAGCGCGCGACCGTCAGGGCTACTCGATTGTGGCTACGGCAATGTATTGGAAGAAATGTTGGGTTAAGCTAGAGATTTACTTAGCCAAAGGTAAGCAAACTCACGATAAGCGCGACACCATTAAAGACCGCGACTGGGATCGCCAGAAAGAACGGGTAATGAAGCACAAAGCCTAGCTCCTGCCCTTGCCTGCTTGCGTTTCATCAATATCTACTGCAATTCAAGTATTCGTGTTCAGAGGCGTTTTACAACGCCTCTTCAAACCATTCCGTAGTAATGTCTAACAATTGCTCATCCTGATTGGCATTATTATCCAACACATTAAATATGTGATCTGCGCCTTTAATAATAACGGCTCTGGCAACTTCACTCCCCGCTGCATTGATAAGTCTTGACGCTGCCACCGGCGGAACGACGGTGTCGTTAGTACCGGCAATCGCCAGCAACGACCCTCTATAACGTTGCATGTCGGTAAGTGAAGTATTCACTTTAACCTGCTCAAACCAATCCAGACTGATCAATAGCGGTGAACGCCAACCATAGTGCTGTAATACGTTGCCCTGCTTTTTTGCCGTCATGTACAGTGTTTCAAACATCTCAGCAAACGGCCCAATGCCGTCGGAGGCTACGGACGACCATGCCACAAAACTTTTAATATCGGGCTGTTGTGCAAGCAGCAGTTGTGCAATTAAGCCGCCCTGACTAAACCCGACTACGCCAATTCGCTTTGCATCCACCCCGTTTTGCAGTTTCAGATACGCAAGTGCAAC
>NZ_JBLBUE010000273.1:0-2185 GCF_047290655.1 Alteromonas sp. AMM-1
CCAAATGGAGATTTTCATTGAAGCGGCCAGGCAACGCGATGACGCGTTAGATCATCTATTGATATTTGGTCCGCCGGGGTTGGGCAAAACCACACTGGCTAATATTGTGGCCAACGAAATGGGCGTGAATATTAAAACGACGTCGGGGCCCGTGCTTGAAAAAGCAGGGGATTTGGCTGCGTTATTAACCAATCTGGAGCGCAACGATGTATTGTTTATTGATGAAATACATCGATTGAGCCCGGTGGTGGAAGAGATTTTATACCCGGCCATGGAAGACTACCAACTGGACATTATGATTGGTGAAGGCCCTGCTGCGCGTTCGATTAAACTGGATTTACCGCCGTTTACACTGGTAGGTGCAACCACTCGTGCCGGCTCGTTGACGTCGCCCTTACGTGACCGTTTTGGCATTGTTCAGCGATTGGAATTTTATTCTGTAAAAGATCTGACCGATATTGTGGCGCGCAGTGCTTTTTATCTTCAAATGGACATGGATCAGCAAGGTGCGTTCGAAGTGGCTAAGCGCTCTCGCGGCACACCGCGTATCGCTAACCGCTTACTACGCAGGGTGCGCGACTACGCGCAAATCAAGGCAAACGGTGAAGTAAATGGTGATGTTGCTGCTGCTGCACTCGATATGCTGGATGTCGATAAAGAAGGTTTCGATTACATGGATCGCAAGCTGTTGCAGGCCATTATCGAGAAATTTAATGGCGGCCCGGTTGGCCTTGAAAACCTGGCAGCAGCAATTGGTGAAGAAAAAGAAACCATTGAAGATGTAATTGAGCCGTTCTTAATTCAACAAGGCTTTCTGCAACGCACGCCACGTGGTCGTATTGCAACCTCAAGAGCCTTCCTGCACATGGGCTTTCACCCAGAATAAAGCTATTGCGTTACTGTCAGGTTCGCTACCTGACAGTAATCCCACCAAATAGATATCGATTCCGATTGTGTGTTTAACCGTTAATATCGCCGAATAAGTAAATGTTATTTTAATTTTTTGATGCGTTATTGTTAATCTAGTAGGCAAGTAGTAGGCAAGTAAAAACTATCCCGAAAGGGTTACAGGAGCTATACATGGCAACGTATCAATCGATGGTACTGGTAAACCGCCCGCGCAATGGAGAAATTGGTGATTATCTGTTTGAGGCGCGGACTCAGGCTATCCCAAGTCCTAAAGAGGGCGAGCTGCTAATTAAGCAAACCCACATGTCACTCGATCCCGCTATGCTGGGCTGGATGAGTGAAGATCGCGGCAGTTATATTCCTCCCGTAGAACTCGGTGAGGTGATGCGTAGTAGTGGGGTAGGTGAAGTAGTTGAATCCAGGCATCCGGATTTTGTACCAGGTGACAAAGTACTGGGCATGACAGGTTGGCGGGAATATCTGATTTCAAATGGTCAGGGGTTTAATAAGCTGCAACCTGGTGTTAGCGCGGAAATGGCATTGTGCGTATTTGGCTTACCCGGGCTAACGGCTACCACCGGCTTATATCAGTTCGGTAAACCCAAGGCTGGCGAAACACTCATTGTCACCGGTGCAGCAGGATCAGTGGGTACGATTGTCGGGCAATTGGCCAAAGCTGATGGCCTGCGCGTAATTGGCGTTGTTGGCAGTGATGAAAAAGCTGACTGGATAGTCAATGAACTGGGGTTTGATGGCGCAATTAATTATAAGTCAGAGAACCTGGCGCAGCAGCTCAAAGCGTTGACACCTGATTGCATTGATGTGTTTTTTGAAAATACCGGCGGACCAATACAACAGCTTATTGTTGATCGTATGAATGCGCATGGTCGAATTGTAGTATGTGGCATGATTGCCGATTATCAGTCAGCATCACCGTTACCAGGCCCCAATTGGATCCCTCTGATTAAAAAGCGCATTACTATTCAGGGGTTCGCGATGCCCGATCATTGGGGTGAAATTCCACAAATCCTCGCAAAACTCACGCCTTATGTGCAACAAGGTAAAATCAAATACCGCGCGCATAGCGTAGAAGGGCTGGCTAACGCAGTGAAAGGGTTGTCTATGCTGTTTAGTGGTGAAAACAAGGGCAAAATGATAGTCAAATTGTAACGTAGTTCAGAGGAGGAATGCTTCCGGCCCCATTCCATTTGTTCAGAACAGACAAAAAAAAACCCGCTTCAATGAAGCGGGCTGAGAACAACAAGTGTTGAAGGAA
>NZ_JBLBUE010000274.1:0-2159 GCF_047290655.1 Alteromonas sp. AMM-1
CGTGTCACTGGTTTTATTGCTGCTACCGGTAAGTAAACGCTTTGAATTTTCCACAGTAGCGAAACAGACAGAGTTACTTTTTTCGGGTAAATAACAATTGGAAAGGCAGGCGGAGCTGGCTGGCGTTTATGAGTCTGGTTGCTGACAGACTTTACGTTTGTGTCAGTAATCAGGCCCTGATTACTGACAATAAAAAACCCCGCCGAAGCGAGGTCAGTATGGTTTAGCGTGGGCCCGTAGTCGAGCTTCTTCGATTTGTGAATGGAATGTTAACTGTGTATTTGACATAAATCAAGTAAATTCTTTCAATCACGTTCATCGATTTCATTTTTACCCATGAAAACGGAATTCTTGCTATACTCGCCGCCAATTTCAGTATCCATATTTAGTACTTGGGGATAAGCATGGCAGATTCGAGCGGCACAGTTGAACGCCCAGCCTTAAAAAACGACCGTTACCTTCGCGCATTATTAAAACAACCGGTAGACATGACGCCGGTGTGGATGATGCGTCAGGCTGGCCGTTATTTACCAGAATATAAAGCCACACGCGCTGAAGCCGGTGACTTTATGTCGCTGTGTAAAAATGCTGAGTTAGCCTGTGAAGTTACGCTACAGCCACTGCGCCGCTTTCCGCTAGACGCTGCTATCTTATTCTCAGACATTCTTACCATTCCGGATGCCATGGGGCTCGGTTTGTACTTTGAAGCTGGCGAAGGTCCGCGTTTTAAAAAGCCTATTGAAAGCAAAGCCGATGTTGCGAAACTAGGTGTGCCTGATCCGGAAGGTGAGCTGCAATATGTAATGAATGCCGTGCGCACCATTCGACGCGAACTCAAAGGTGATGTCCCGTTAATCGGTTTCTCTGGTAGTCCGTGGACATTGGCAACCTACATGGTGGAAGGCGGCTCAAGTAAAGCCTTCACCAAAATCAAGAAAATGGCGTTCAGCGAGCCACAAACCCTGCATGCGTTGTTGTCTGTGCTGGCTGATTCTGTTACCTCGTACCTGAATGCGCAAATTGCCGCAGGTGCCCAGTCAGTGATGATCTTTGATACCTGGGGCGGCGTGTTGTCTCCTCGTGATTACAAAGAATTCTCATTGCAGTACATGCATAAGATCGTTGATGGCCTGACACGCGAAAGCGAAGGTCGCAAAGTACCGGTTACGCTGTTTACTAAAAACGGTGGCATGTGGTTAGAAGCCATTGCAGCGACGGGCTGTGATGCGGTGGGCCTGGATTGGACCATTGATATTGCCGATGCGAAAGCGCGCGTTGGTGATAAAGTTGCTCTGCAAGGTAATATGGATCCGTCGATGCTGTATGCACAGCCTGCGCGTATCGAACAGGAAGTTGCCGATATTCTGGCTGGCTTCGGTGATGGCACTGGACACGTATTTAACCTGGGCCATGGTATTCACCTGGATGTGCCACCTGAGCATGCCGGTGTGTTTGTAGAAGCGGTTCATCGCCTGAGCAAGCCTTACCACAAGTAATGTAACCTGTGACGCCTGGTGAAATGTGTTGCATCAGGCGTCGCGTGGCAGTCCTTTCTCTATTGTGCGCACCAACCGGGTTATTTGGCGCGGTCTGGTAAGCATTTCTCCAGCTTTTTGTTGCTGTTGTTGTATCGCCCATTCAAGATGCGGTCGCAGCACATCGCCTGCACCGTACAGCGCTTCGGTTAGCAAAGTTACATAACGTTCGTCATAGCCCGCGTTACCCATGGCGACACTGATATTGCGTCGCCACTTCGTGAACCCAATACGGCGAATCGGTGAGCCTTCGGTATTCGTTAAAAATGTGTGTTCATCCCAACTAAATAGCGCAGCTAAACTTTGCCCGTGCAGTACCTTTCGAGGATGAAAATCAGCTTCTTCGGTTAGTGGCGCGTAGCGATTCCAGGGGCAAATTAGCTGGCAGTCATCACAGCCGTATATGCGGTTGCCCATGGGTTTGCGCAATGCCTCAGGGATCACGCCATCGTACTCTATGGTTAAATACGATATACACCGGCGGGCGTCTACTACATAAGGCGCCACTATAGCCTGAGTAGGGCAGATGGTCAGGCAAGCTGTGCAGGTACGACAGTGCTCTTCTGTTGTAGGCGGGTCTACTGGCAAAGGTAGATTAATAAATAGCTCACCAAGGAAAAACCA
>NZ_JBLBUE010000275.1:0-2085 GCF_047290655.1 Alteromonas sp. AMM-1
CTGAGCTGCCCGTCTATAGGGCTGCCGTCCGCAAGCTGATCGATCATTGCACGAAGGCGCTCAAGATCAGTTTGGGTTTGACTCGATTCGATAGTTTTCCATTGCTGATTCGCATGTTTTTCTGCAAAGGCCGAAAATACGTCAAAGCTGTGCTGCTGCGCCTGTTGCAGATGATGCAGTTTGTCACACAGACCCACGCTGAAATGAGTTTCGGCGAAGCCAATGGCTCCCCATGCCCGCTCTTGCCCTGAAAATTCCTTCCCCTGAAGAAAATTAAATAAGGCCACGAGTTGGCGTGTGATATCAGGATCGCTGGCGACGTCAGCGGCTTCGAAAATCACCGATAAAAGCCCGCTGATAAGACGACAATAGGCTTGTGTGGATTCAAGTGAGGTTAAATCCTGTACACCGATTTTTTCGCGCAACGAAGACAAATTATCGAGCCCTTGCAGAGCCATGCTAATGCTTACCAACAGGCGCATATTGGCCGCGCTCTCATCTCCGCTCATATAAAGCGACTTAAGTAAGCTTCGTAAATTCTGTTCAACTTGATTGCTGTCTTCTATTTGTTGAAGACGTTGCTGTTCGAAGCGCTCTCCGCCAGAGGCCAGGAAAATGTTGCTGATCCCCCGTTCTCGCTGCAGTTGATGAATAACATCTTTAACCGATGTTACGAGCTTACAGTTAGAGGCGAGTTGATTGAGCGCTTTAATCTCGGCATGTTTCGCAGCAAGCAGAAATCGCTTAGTGGCGTCACTGATTACAGCCATAGTGGTGTCCGATAAGGTGTCTGAATGACGTTGCGGTGTAATTAAATGGTAGCAAAGCTCGTTCCAGTATTAAACAGGTTTACCTTATATGCGAATAACAGGGGTTATAACGGAACGATAAATATTTTGGCGTGTATTCTAAAGAGCAAGTGGGCGGCTTATTTTACTATTCTGGATCTTATTGGTGCGCTGGTTGGTTTTCTGTGGTGCAGGGAAGGAAACGTAAAATAGTCTTAGTGTTTATATTTTGCACTAACTGGATGAATTCAAGTGCATTTTTATTTCTGGCCCTGAAATTGTATTGGAATATTCGACGACGCAATGCTGCGTACAACAAAATGTAATTTTGGATAATGACGTCCAATACCACATCGGAAACGGTGCATGGTTGGGCGTTTTTTTGTGCCCGCATTTTGTTGTATGTAGCAATTTACTTAACCCTGAAACATTAATAGGTAATTAAAATGGCTTACTTACTTCCTAATGAATTTGTAACAAAGATGGTAGATGCGGGTGAATCCAAAATATACATGTCTACCCGTGATACTCTGATTCGTGCTTATATGGCAGGTGCTATTTTGGCGCTGGCGGCGGTTTTTGCCATTACCATTGCGGTTCAAACCGGTGTGTTTCTGATTGGAGCAGTCCTGTTCCCGGTTGGCTTCTGTATGTTGTACCTGATGGGATTTGACTTGCTGACCGGTGTATTCATGCTTACGCCATTGGCCTGGTTGGCAAAACGCCCTGGTGTTACCTGGTCACAGATTTTCCGTAAATGGGGCCTGGTTTTCTGCGGCAACTTTGCCGGCGCACTAACCGTAGCGTTCCTGATGTCTTTTATCTTTACCATGGGCTACAACACCGACGGCGGCGCTATTGCGACTAAAGTGTCTGGCATTGGTGAAGCGCGAACCTTGGGCTATGCACAATATGGTATGGAAGGCTGGCTGACCATTTTCA
The DNA here is from genome assembly GCF_047290655.1 of Alteromonas sp. AMM-1. NCBI lineage: Bacteria > Pseudomonadati > Pseudomonadota > Gammaproteobacteria > Alteromonadales > Alteromonadaceae > Alteromonas > Alteromonas sp. AMM-1. Next base: position 1,731 of record NZ_JBLBUE010000275.1, read on the forward strand.
TTCGCGGCATGCTGTGTAACTGGATGGTATCTCTGGGCGTAGTGGGTGCCATGGTTTCTACCTCGGTAAGCGGTAAAGTACTGGCTATGTGGATGCCTATCATGCTGTTCTTCTTTATGGGCTTTGAGCACTCAGTGGTTAACATGTTCCTGTTCCCATTCGGCCTGATCATGGGTGGTGATTTCTCTATCATGGATTACTTCCTGTGGAACGAGATCCCAACTGCGCTGGGTAACTTAGTGGGTGGTCTGGCATTTACGGGCTTAACGCTTTACACCACGCATTATCGCACTGCACCAAAACGTAAACTGGCAGCGCAATCTGCGCCAGTGTCTGCGTCTTCTGACGACGACTC
>NZ_JBLBUE010000028.1:0-34673 GCF_047290655.1 Alteromonas sp. AMM-1
TATACCAATTCGCATAGAAGTTTGCCCTCTCAGAGTGAGTAAAAACGACTTAGATCACGACGCGTTCTCTGAGGCATAGTTATTCTATGTCCAGAGGACGCAACACAGATGTAAGTCGTTTTGGCCACTCCCTTCGGGCATTACTGGCAGGCTTTTTAGCGTTGTTACGCTTGCTTGATTTGGAACCACCAAACCTGTGCAACCAAGCCTAGCTAAAAAGCCTGCCAGTATTGCTGAGTGGGTAAACTTCTATGCGAATTGGTATTACACGCCTCGCTGAATGTAGTTACTGTTTGAGCGTTGACTGAACTACTTGCCACCCCAAAACACACTGCTATTGTGAGTTGTTTGAGTGTTTTCATTCTTCTGCCTAGTTATAAATACTAAAGGTAAATTTTGAATAGTTGTTTAGCGCTGTTACCGGTTGCCCGTTTTCGTATTTGGGCGCAAAACGCCAGTATGTCAATGCCACTAATGCCGACTTGGCAAACTCATCACCGCCTTCTACCGATACCACGTCCATATTTACCGCATAGCCTTCAGGGTCAATATCGTATTTCAGCACCACTTCGCCTGGAATATTCGCCTGGCCGAGTGTACGTGGATAATTTGCTCGCTTACGGAAAATAGGTTCAGGCTCGACATTGTCTTTCCAGGGTCTTACCTGCCCGATAATCTGGCAATGTTTGGTTGCTTTTTCGTGCTGATCCATGGTGGTGTAAAGTTCCACCAATACCGCGTGAGCCTGCAACGCCCACGGATGCGATTCGTAAGCATTTTTAGAAATTTTGGCAGCAAGGGCTTCAAGCTGACTCGCGGCTTCCGGTAATTTATAATCACCTTTGTATATGAGGGCCAGAATGTATTGCAGTTCCAGCGTTCTGATGTCTAATTCGCCCCAGGTAGCCGTTGCTTTGGCTATGCCCTCACTTAAGATACTTTTTGCTTTGCGTGCCGATTCTGGCATGTGACCACTGTGCGCCATAGCCGTACCAATCAAATAATACGCCGTGGCCGCATCGTCCGGATTGGCTTCTGCCACATCTTCTGCTGAGTACATTATGGTGTGCAACCGGCCGGTGTTTTTCTCAACCAAACTCAGTGATCGTTCCGCACTTGCCTGATCGCTATAGGTATAATACTGATCCAATCTGGCTTCCAGTGTTGCCAAATCGTATTTCCCGTACAGATCCTCACGCAGGCCGATAACATTGTCGTAAGCGTCCAGCGCTTTATCGAACTGGCGGGCATCGCGATACGCATTGGCAAGGTTATACGCCAGTGCAGCGGTATTTTCGTGCTTTTTACCGAACTGCTGCACACCTAAATTGTAGGCATGTTCAGCATAAAAAATCACATCCTGAAGTGTACCGTTTTGATACGCTTCCTGATATTGATTGTAAGCCTGAGAAAAACTGGTGGGAGTTTCTTGCGCCTGGGCGGCGCCGCATAACACAGCAGCAACAACGAAAGAAGCAAGTGTACGCTTCATAGTCTGACGTCCTTATTCTTTATTAATTTCTGAATCCTTCAACACAAAAATTTAGCGCTAATCGCGGCCGATTTCAAGTACCAACAAAAAGGCCAGCGTCATGCTGGCCTCATTCATTTCTTTGCAGTAACCGGCTTAAGAACCTAACTCCGCTTTAAGTTGGTCGCTGCTGGCTTTCTCAGATTCCACAAACTTGGACCATTGCTGGGCCATGCCGCGACTGGATTTAAACTTCTCAGCTTCCGCCAGTTCATTTAAGGCCTGAGCGTATTGCTTTTTGTTGTACAGCGCCATGCCTTTAATCAGATACGGAATGCCCGGGTTGCGCAATTCACCCTTGCTGATTGCTTTGTCAGCAGCCGCTATGGCGTTTTCCCATTCTTCCATATTCAGGTAGATTTGCGCTAACTGTGCATCCAGTTCACCGTCGTCAGACAAATCGGCAGCCTGTGCCATAACCGGTACCGCTTTGGTTTGCTCTTTTGCCTGAGTCCAGCTTTGTCCTAAGAACTTCAGATTGCGAAGGTTCTTCTCAAGAACGCCATCATTCAGCGCTTGTTCCATCAAGCGTGCACCCTTATACGGAGCTTTGTGGTAGTAATACAACTGCGCCAGGTTGAATATATCCGCAGCAGAGCTTACATAGCCTTGCTGGTAAGCCGCTTCCATAATGGCCAGCTGCTTTTTCTCTTCACCCAGCTCACCGTACATGCCTGCCAGTTGGATCCAGTACTTAGGCTCGTTGAACAGTTTCACCATTTTCACCAGCACGTCTTTCACTTTTTCGGGCTGTTTTAGCTCGTAAAAGATCGCGCGCTGAAGAATAAGCCAGCCTTCGTCCGGGATCATACCGTCTTCTTCATGGCCTTTAATCGCGGCAGTAATGAAGTCAGCTGCCTCGGCGTACTGCTTATTCTGATAGTACGCCTGTGCTTTAATCACCAGATTCTTGGGCGGGATTTTACCGGTATTCAGGTTTTCCCAGCGCTCAAGGTATTTAATAGATTCCGCGTAGTTGCCTTGCATCAGGTGTAGCTGGGCAAGACTGAATAACGTGCTTAACTCAAAGCTTTCCGGAATTGGCTGCTGTTCAACCACTTTGGCAAAATTTTCCAACGCTTTGTCGTATTGCTCATCGTTGTAGTAAATAAAGCCGTAAAAGTTATACATCATAGCCGTTTCATAGCTATTCATTGAGTCGTCTTTATCTTTTACAACGTTCAGAATATCAATAGCACCGGCCAGGTTACCACCGTCGGCTTCCGCTTGTGCACGAGCCAACTGATCATACACTTTAGAGCGCAATGCCGGCGTACGTCGGGTAGGACGTTCACTGGCTTTTTGCTCCTGTGCAACAACGTCAGTACTAACCAACAACGTTGACACGCTACCGGTTGCCAACAAGCCCGTTGCAACCAGAGATAACAGGGTGCGGGAGAGTGTTTGCTTCATACTGTCATTACCCGTCAATCTGGAACGTTATACGGTTTTGCACACCGGATACTTCGGTAGCTTCACCATTTACTACCCGGGGCTTGTATTTGAACTTCATAGCGGCATCCATTGCAGCCTGTTCAAAAATACCTTCCGGATTCGCTTCAATTACATATACGTCTCTTACTGCGCCTTGCTTGGTAACAGTAAATTCAACGATAACAAACCCTTCAATACCACGCTGAAGTGCGCGACGAGGATACACCGGTGACACTTTAACGATGGGCAGGTATTCACCATCACCCGACTCCAGCGCTAAACCACCGCCGTCGAGCCCCATGTTATCGCCTACGTCTGCCGAAAACGCCATCCCGCTGCCATCAGCATCCGGGCTGGGCGAATCCATTTGTGGCGTATCCATTTGAGGCGGCTGTTCTTCCGGCTTTGGCGGCTTACGCGGCTTGCGATCTTTCTTCTGTACCTGCTCTTCAGGCTTAATGCGAACGAAGTCCAGTACGCTGCCTTTGGGCGGCTCAGTTAACGCACTGCCACCCATTTTGATCAGTGACTGCATCAGAAAAAACAAGCCCAGTGTAATCGCCAGTGATACTACAAATGCGATTAAAAATCGTGACATAGCAATGCTCGCTTATGGCTCTTGCGCTGCAATAGACACGTCATACACGCCAGCGGCACGCGAAGCATCCATGACCTTAATGAGTGTATCGGTAGTGGCTTTTTTATCTGCCTGAATCACCACAGAACCCTGTGGGTTTTCGGCATGCAGACGCTCAATGTTGGCCTGCACAGCTCTTACGTCGATACGGCGCTTGTTGATCCAGATCTCGCCTTTGTCTGAAATAGCAATCAGGATATTGGCACGGTCCTTTTTCACCGCAGTCGCGGCTTCCGGACGGTTTACATCAATACCGGCTTCTTTTACAAACGATGCCGTTACGATGAAGAAGATCAACATAATAAACACAACGTCCAGCATGGGCGTCATATCAATCGTTGCTTCTTCTTCGTCAACCAGGTTTTGGAAATGCTGTTTCATAATTCTTTTACCTTACTAGATGCACCGGGACCACCCGATACATGCCTTAACGCTTGATCAATGCTTCTTCAAGGTGTGCACGTTCAGTTTTCACCTTGCGGTTCAACCAGGTCGAGGCGAATACGCCTGACAGTGCGCCTACCATTCCCGCCATTGTCGGGATAGTGGCTTTGGATACACCAGAAGCCATTGAACGGGCATTACCTGAGCCTGAGATGGCCATAACATCAAATACTTCGATCATTCCGGTTACGGTTCCCATCAGACCCAGCAGTGGACAAAGTGCCACCAGAGCCTGAATTACCGGGATACTGCCATTTAACTGTATGGTCAGTGTCGAAATCATCTTGGAGCGGATTTGTTCAGCGTGCCATGAAGATCGATCTTCACGGGCTTTCCAAATGGTTACCGCTTCTTTACTGAAGTTTTTGTGCCAGATTAACAGGTACAATGCGCGTTCGAGGATCAAGAGCCACATCACGAATATCAGGAAACCGATGACCAGGAGTACCTGGCCTCCGGTTTCTGTAAAATCACGAATTGCTTCAAGAAACTCAATCATACTGATTAGCCTCGCTCAGCGCGCTCAGCAATCACGCCAGCAGCTTGTTCCTGCAGAATATAAACAATGTTCTTACTACGGGTATTCAGCATCGCGTACAGTAAGGTAGTTGGGATAGCCACAACCAGACCCAGAACTGTTGTTACCAGTGCCGTAGAAATACCACCTGCCATCAGTTTAGGGTCACCGGTACCAAACAAAGTAATTGCCTGGAAGGTGTTGATCATACCAGTTACGGTACCTAACAGACCCATCAGCGGTGCAACAACAGAGATGATTTTGATAATCGTCAGATTGCGGCCCAGCTTGGGCACTTCGGCTAGAATAGCTTCAGTTAAATGCAGCTCAAGCGCTTCGGTGTCGGCATTTGGATGCTCGTCACGCACTTTCAGTACACGGCCAAGTGGGTTGTTGTCTTTCACTTCAGTAGACTTCAACTGGCTGTTCACCTTGGCACGGATTACAGTAAGGGTAAACAGACGCTCGATAGACAGTAACAAACCAAACGCGCCTACCACCAGAATGATATAACCAACCACGCCGCCCTGCTCTACTCGCTCTTGCAGGTTAGGTGCCTGTACTAACAGACCCAGAATAGAACCGCCGGTTGGGTCGATACCAAACTTAACAATGTCGCCATTTGAAGCTTGCAGTTCAGCAGCAGACTCGCCATAACGTTCTGCAGGCTGGCGAAGCAGTTCAGAAACAGTGCCGGTCACGCCGTTAAACTCGAGGTATTTTCCATCAGCCACTAAAGCGAATGGTCCTACGCGTACCACTTCTTTATTGACTTTCGCGCCAGTCGCTTCAACTACGTCGGTCGTAAACTTGGTCACTTTTCCTGACTCAGTCATTTCACGCTGGATTTCAAACCATACGCGCTCGATTTCTTCAATTGACGCCAGTTTAGAGCTTGAGCCCATATCCTGTGCAAGTTGATCAAGAAATTCTGCACGACCCGTAATTTCAGCCGAAATCATGGAGTTGTAGAATTTGTTTTTGCTGTCACCCGCTACCTGCTGTAACACACCAAACAATTCTTTCAGTGAACCTAAACGCGCAGTAAGCGCTTCGTTTAAGTCAGCCAGTTTAAATTCGTTTTGTTCGAATTGGGTTTCCAGGCGCTCTGATAAAGCCAGGGTGTTTTCGCGCAATTTATTGGTATCGCGCAAAATCTGATCCTGTTCATTACGCTGGGCAACGAAGTCCTGTTCGCGCTGTTTGTTTTGTTGCGTTTGCGCAAACTTACCTTCTTCCAGTTGCTTAAGCAGTGCATCCAGATCCAGAGCACGCTCGTTTTCTGCCATGGCAGACAAACTCAGGCTTGCCGCAACCAGACCAAATACGATGGTTTTCAACGATTTCAACATCACTTCGTCCTCTTAGTCTGTAATAGCAACTGGCAGCATTAACAAATCAGGCGCAAGTTGTTTCTTGGCCATACGCAATGCTTTGGTTACCTGAGTGCGGTAAGAACTGTCGAGTTCTTCCCACTGACGGGTTTGCTTGTTCCACACGCCTTGCGAGCTCGCATCACGAGTTTGATAAATCAGTGTGGTTCGGCCAAGGCGTAAAAACTCAACGTCACGCTCCTGACCAGCAATAGTGTGAATACCGCTGTATGCTTCCATAGTACGGCCGTAGTCCATTTCTACCTGATACGCTTCCATCACACGACGAAATTTCTCAGAAGACGCTACATCTGCGCGGTCCATCATCGTTTTCAAGCTGGCGATGCGGTCTGCACGCTCTTCTGGCAGGAAAGGTACGTCCAGCGCTACAAACTGCTCCAGGCCGTCAATCATACGAATCATCAGAGGGGTGATCTGACGTTCGATAACCGACACTTCATCAATGGCTAAATTTAAATTAGCCATTTCCTGTTCCTGATTAGCAATTTGCTTCTGCAGTTGCTGATTGTAGATATTTAAACCTTCAATCTCTTTGTTCAACGCTTTGAACTGCTGCAGTTTGCTATCGATCTGATCGGTAATACCGTCTATTTTTTGCTGCGATTTAGCCGCAGACTCATTGATTTCCTTGGCAGCATCCATAGCAGGTTTTAATTCCTGCTCCTGTGCGAAGGCTGATGCCGACAAAAGTGCCGTGCTTAGCAGCAAGGTGTTAAAAAGCTTCATACATTCAAACCTTTTTGTTATAAGAAATCGGAACAACCGACCACTAAAAACTGCGGGTAGGATAGGAGTTTTATGTGACAGTTTTATTACCAGACTGTCATAAAAAAACTTTCCTTTATCCTGAACGAAAAAAGCCGCTTAAAAAGCGGCTTTTTCAATGGGTTACCCAAATTTAAAAATCGTACTTATACGACAGACTAAAGCTGGTTCCCTTTGTCTCAGACCGTGCCAGGGTATTCTCAAATTCCAGCTCCTGCTGGTCATTAAGGATATTCTGTACCTTGAATGTGACAGTGGTATTAAAGTCCGGGAAGTACTTATACACCATATCCAACGAGTGGAACGGCGCTTCGTAGGTATCATCGAAGAAGTCGATACCCGGAATAATAATCCGTTCACCAAACACGTTGTACACCAAAGACGCCGAATGCTCGCCATTGTCTGAGTCGTAGCCCACCTGTGTGTTAAGCACATATTGCGAGTGACCCGTTAAACGACGCTTCAGATTGGTAATCGACGCCGACACACCGGTTTGCTCTACGATGTTCTGACGATCCAGTTCAATTTCTGAATCACTGATGGTCACGTTACCCGATACAAACAAGTTGTCCCAGATACCGCCACCAAAGATTTCCAGACCTTGCAGGAATTCCACTTCGATACCATAAAGCTCACCCGATTCGGCGTTTGCAATACGTACCAGAGGCGGACCATCCTGGGCAGGTGACTGGACCGATTCAATCGGATCTTCCATATCTTTATAGAACAAACCGACTGACAGGTTGTTGCCGGCTTCGCGGTACCATTCCCAACGAATGTCGTAGTTAGCGATTTTCGTTGTCCGAATGCCAGGGGTACCACCAATCGGGAATTCGGTTAACGGATCGATATAGGTCGCTGATGATACTTCACGTAAGTCCGGGCGAACCACGGTTTGACCGAAGCTCACACGCAACTGCATGTCTTCCTGCATGAAATATGTAACTGCAATAGACGGATAGAAGTCATCTTCCATAAATTGCAATTGATCACGATCGGCGTCATCTGGCAAATCGATTTGATTGGTGCGTGGATCAAATGGCACAACGGCCTGACGGAAATCTTCATAACGCACACCACCGCTTACGCGCCAGGTGTTGTCGAAGAAGAGATCGGCTTCCAGGTAATAGGCATCAATCAACTGCGCAGCAATGTAATCGTCACCGGCAATCGTGGTATCACGCAGCAAGTTAATACTGGTATAGGCAGCTGAATCCAGTACGTCATCGGTTAATATATCTGAGAAGACGTTGCCTTCCAGAATTGACGTATCAGCAAACGCACGGGTACTCACGTCAAGACGACGGTTTTCTGCAATCCGGATTTTATTGACGTAATCATAACCGCCTTTAAATTCCATTTCCCAACGCCCAACGCTAACCGGGTAGTTAACGTTAAAACCGTAGTTTTCTACGCGGTCATGCAGTGCCTGGAACGAATAACGAGCAGCCGTTTGCGCGTTGGTTAACACGCTCTCATTTACTTTATCGTAAATGCCATCCTGATTTTCGTCAGTCAGGATGAAACGCGCTTCCTTGTTGCCTGGCGCGTTACGTGACGAACGTCCCAGTGAGTATTTCCAGTCTACGCCCAGAAAACCAAGGCTCGGGAAAGTATGCATACCTTTTAGCTGGTTGGTGTACATACGGCGCTCTTCGTACAATACTTCGTACTCGCGGATACGCTGTTCATCTACCAACTGAATGTTGGCTGAGTTACCCACTTTTTCGCGGAACTGGTCACGCGTATCGTTTAGCACGATCAAACTGTAATCAATCTGGTGCTGACGATTGTAGTCAATCCCCAGACTCATCAGGGTTGACCATTTTACTGAGTGTTCAGTGGTATCCACTTCATCAAAGAAGCGCACCATGCGGATAGAATCTTCGCCATCGCGCAACGGTTGCTCGCCGATGTATTCTTCTGAGACGTTCCACTGATTGTTGTATCCGGTAGTTAGCAAATAGCCCCAACGCCACTCATCGTCGAGGTCGTGGCTGTTACCCAGTGTAAAGTTAAAACCAGTATCTGGGTCTACTTTACTTAGGTAGGGGTCGTAATCGCGATGCAAACCCTTGAACATTTCTACCGATTCAGCCTGAGTCAGATCATCTAAAAACTTGAACTGGTCCCACTGCTGCATAATCGCTGCCGGAGCCGCACGAGTGCCGTCATCCTTGCCCATCCAGTCATCGCTGCCGCCATTGTAGAAATAGGCGTCATCGAAGTTATTGGTGTTGGTACCCAAACTGCCACTGATATTGAAAATGTACTGAGAAGGGATCGATTTCAGACGTACGTTTACGTTACCACCACCGAACGAAGCTGGCATAGAAGGCGAAAATGCCTTTTGCACAGACAGACTTTCAATGATGCCTGATGGGAATAAATCCAGAGGAATAACGTTACGCGTTGGGTCAGGGCTCGGTACCGAAGCACCGTTTAATTGCGTTGATGAATAGCGCTCACCCAGGCCACGAACGTAAATAAATTTACCGTCAACCAGGGTCAGACCCGTTACACGACGAAGTGCAGATGCTGCATCGCCATCACCCGTTCTGGAAATCTGCTCCGCGCCCATAATATCGGCTACGAATGCCTGATTTTTACGCTCTTCCATCACAGCTGTTGCTGTGCCTTTCAGACGCGTTCCTGTAGCAACTACTTCTTCAATGGCTTCTTCTTCACTTTGCGCCAGTGCCACACCCGACTGTGCGAACAGCCCGGCTGCCACTGCCAGTGACAAAGTCTTCATTGAAAACGCGTAGGCAGGATTCTTCATTTTGCTACCTCGTTGAAAGCAATCTCAACCAGAAAGTGAGTAAATCACGTTCTATATTTATCTTATAAGTAAGCCCGCTGCGGCATGCAACGGGCTTTCTTGTTAACCAACTACCGGTAATTACTCCAGACCAATGGTCCAGCCTGCAGTCCAGTCATCACCTTCTTTTACCGCACCAACAAAGTCAGCGTTGTCGAAGAAGCTGTTGCCAGTGAAGTCGAATGGCGTAGCGGTTGTTGTGCTGTAGATACCCGACAATACATCAGCTTGAGTGGCTGCAACTGCGTTGCCAGCCTGGGTATTCAGGAACCAGTCTTCCAGGTCAACTGCGGTTGCCGCATTCTTGAAGTTTTCGCCGTTTTCACAAGCGATAACAGAGTTACTGAATGTAATGGTACCGTCGCCCAGGTTAGTTTGTGACTCAGTTGAATCTTCTACTTCGAAACACTCTCCCATGCCCGCGGGACCCGTAACGATAAAGTTATATAACTGAGCACCCGTACCTTCGCGCAGATACACACCCTCGGAGTCATCTTCACCGTCGAATTCGTTACCAATAATGGTTACGTTAGCCAATGACGGATTAGACTGTGGCTCAATCGCTGGGTTTGAACCGTCGTTGTCTGCTTCGATACCGCGGTTGGCATCTGAGTTATCTTGTGCCTGACGCACCAGTACATACTGCATATTACCCTGGAAACCGTTGTCCCAGTCGATGCTGTCGTCCTGAATGTCAGTCAGCACCAGATATTTAACGCTTACGGAACCGCCGAAGAATTCCACACCATCGTCAGCGTTAGCGTGAACCTGAATGTGGTCGACTGTTGTACCAGAACCAACGCCACCAAACGTGATGCCGTTCAGTTCGTTGTCCAGGGCGATTTCGTATCCACCAAACTGAACACGCACATAACGCAGGATGCCTGAGTTATCAGTGCTGTCAGTTCCGCCGAACACTGCACCTTCTTCAACACCTTCAACCTGCAGAGCACACGCTGAACCGTCGTCAGGACACTTGTTAGACGGTGCATTACCCAGAATGACCAGGCCACCCCACTGACCAGCAGACGTTGTGCCACCAGTTACATCTTCATAAGAAGTGAATACTACTGGCTTAGCTGCTGTACCTTCTGCTTCGATTTTAGAACCGCGACTTACCACCAGGTAGTCATTACCAGACGCACCGTATACAGTGACACCAGGCTCAATAGACAGTGTTGCACTGTTTTCGTTGTCGCCACCTACAAACACGGCACCAGACAATGCGTAGATATTGCCTTCAGTCAGGTTAACGTCAGTAGTTAACGTACCACTTAGTGAACAAGTAGTCGTTACGCCGTCAACAGACGCAATGTTAGATGTGCCTGCCGGGCAACCAGACGTTGATTCAACTACCTGGATGGTACCGCCACCGAAACCAAACGCCCAACCCTGACGCCAGTCAGTTGTTCCAACCGCACCAACAAAGTCAGTTGCTTCAAAGAAGCCATCAACTTGTGACGCGTCTTCACCTGAACCTAACAGCGGGCTGTCAGCCAAAGGCTTACCAGTAGAACTTAATAATAATGCAGAAGCATCCAGAACTTTGTTGCTGGTTTCTGCTGTGAACCAGGCTGCTAAGTCAGTGCCACCATTGGCAGTATCAGACTTGAAGTTTTCGCCGTTCGCACAAGCAATAACAGAAGACTTTACAGTGATGGTACCGTCGGCCAGGTTAGCCTGTGATTCAGTTGAGTTTTCAACTTCAAAACACTCACCCATACCAGATGGACCAGTGATAACCATGTTATAGATTTGTGCGCCAGTACCTTCGCGCAGGTACACGCCTTCAGAATCATCTTCACCGTCAAAGTTGTTACCAATGATGGTGAGGTTAGAGATCATTGGGTTTGACTGTGGGGTAATGTCTGGAACAGAGCCGTCGTTGTCTGCTTCAATACCACGGTTAGCGTCGCCATCAGCAGTATTTTGCTGAACGAAAACATACTGCAGTTTGCCGCGGAAACCATTATCCCAGTCTACCGAGTCATCTTCGTTGGCAGTAAGCACAAGGTGCTTCACATTCACGTTACCGCCGAAGAATTCAACACCGTCATCAGCGTTTGAGTGTACTTGCAGGTAATCCACTTCAGTGCCAGAACCTACACCACCAAACGTTACGCCGTTCAGTTCGTTATCTACGGCAATTTCGTAACCAGCGTACTTAACCACTACGTAATTCAGCGTACCAGAGCTATCAGACTCGTCTGTACCGCCAAATACCGCGCCTTCTTCAACGCCTTCAATTTGCAGTGCACAGTCTGAACCGTCTTGAGGACATTTGTTAGATGGTGCATTACCCAGTAATACGATACCACCCCATTGACCTGAACCAACTTCGTCACCAATCACGTCCTGGAAAGAGGTAAAAATAATTGGCGCATCAGCAGAGCCCAATGCTTCAATCGTTGAATCACGGCTTACTACCAGGTAGTCCCCACCGCTGCGACCGAAGATGATCGTGCCTTCTTCAATAACCAGGTTCACGCTGTTTGCTTTATCTTCACCAACAAATAACGGACCTTCAATTGCCCATACAGTGTCGTTGGTCAGTGTGATATTACCACTCTCGTCAGCATCATCAGCTGTTAATGTGCCTGACAATACACGCACTTCAATGGTTTGACCCAGCGCGTCAGACACTTCTGAAGTCAAAAAGCTGCTTTTCTCACCAGGCAACGTGTCAGTTGTGCCACCATCTGTACCACCGTCACCACCGTCGGTACCTGAATCACCGTAGTTGTTCGTCACACTGTTATCGATACTACCTTCAGTGATGTTAATGTCGCCACCACAACCAGCAAGAGCCAGCGCCGCAGCAATGGCTGAGGCTTGAAATAACTGCTTAAGTTCCATGCGTGTCTCCAAGTGAGAAATAGACTTATAATTTAAAAACGCGAGAAGAGTACCTAAGCAAAATGACAGAAATGTTACATTACAGGTTCGTCACAAAACTTTAATAAAAAAACAGGGGGAAAAATTAGGCAAATAGGGGATTCTAGACTAGCAAACGCAGAGTAAACCTTAAATTATCAAGCGAAAACAAAAACTTAAGAAAATCCACTCAGATATCAGAAGCAACCAGCCTTCAGCAGGAAACCGAGCTGACACAGTAGTAAATCTGTCACAATTTATTCAGACTCGCCCAATAGCTGTCGGCGTTGGCGTAATAATAGCGATTCTTTAATCGGAAAATAGCCATCACGGGCAACCAGTTTTTGGCCTGATTCAGACAATACGAAAGTAAGAAATTCGCGCACCAGTGTAGGCAGGGGTTCATCCGGCGCTTTATTCACCACCAGATAGAGAAATCGGGTAAAGGGATACTGTTGCTCACGCACAGTTTCGACACTCAGCGGAATAAAATGTTGTGCATTTTCGCCAAGCGGTAACGCACGCACGCCGGCGGTTTTATATCCGTAAGCCGCATACCCCATACCGCCCTTACTGGATGCAACCGACAATACGACCGACGCAGAGCCGGGTTGCTCATTCACGGTTTTGGTAAAATCACCATCGCACAACGCCATGATCTTAAACAAACCATAGGTGCCCGACACTGAGTTACGGCTAAACAGACGAATTGGCGCGCCGTTACCGTAGGTATCTACGCCAAGTTGTGACCAGTGTGTAATGGCTTCTTCCCCACCACAAAAACGGGTTGCAGAAAAAATCGCATCGACTTCAGATAAGGTTAAACCCGGCAATGGATTACGTCGCTCAACAAATATTGCAATGGCATCCAGCGCTACCTGGATTACCGTAGGCGGATAACCATGAGCGCGAATAAATGCCTGGATTTCGCTGGGTTTCAGTTCGCGGCTCATTGGGCCTATGGTGGCCGTACCTTCGGTTAGTGCAGGTGGCGCTGTAGATGAACCCGAGGCCTGTATCTGGAATTTAACGTCAGGGTATAAACTCTTAAATTCCTGTGACCACAGTGTCATTAAGTTTGCCAGGGTATCTGAGCCCACCGAAGTAATCTTGCCCGCCACGCCGGGCTTGCGTTCATAGACAGGCGCGTCAGCTATTGCGACACAAGAGCAGCAATACAGCAAAGAAAATACAACAATGCGAAACATTCTTAAGCGTCCTGACTGGCAATCATTTCGGCATCAAACTGGAAGAAAAACACACTGCCCTCTCCCACCTGACTGGTTATCTGAAGCTGTGAATTATGATGATTCAACACGTGTTTAACAATAGAAAGTCCCAGGCCTGAGCCCCCGGTTTTACGTGACCGGGCTTTATCTACCCGGTAAAACCGTTCCGTTAAGCGCGACAAGTGCTGTTGCTCAATGCCATCACCATTGTCTTTAACCGCAAATTTAACGCCGTCTTTAGTGACTTTCCAGTACACGTCAATTTTTCCACCTGGCGGCGTGTAGTGAATAGCGTTAAAAATCAAATTTGAACAAGCACTGCGCAACTCGGTTTCGATACCATATATTTTTACGCCGCGTTCCAAATGAAACGCAATAGTGTGCCCTTTATCCTTATTTAAGGTATCCGCTTCCAGCTCAATTTGACGCAGCATGGCCGCCATATCCACCGTATTCTCATAAATCCGTTCTGAACTGGCTTCTATCCTCGACAACACCAGCAAATCTTCAATCAGGCTTTGCATGCGGTGGGTTTGCGCCGTCATTTCCATAAAGGCCTTTTGAGTGAGGGGATCCAGCTCATCTTCATCACCAGCCAGAATTTCCAGATAGCCATTGATCACTGTTAACGGTGTGCGCAGTTCATGAGACACATTGGCTACGAAGTCTTTGCGCATTTCTTCCAATTGCGACACGCGGGTAACATCACGGGCAATCAGTAATAAATGCTCTTCGCCATAAGGCATAATCCGGTATTCAAAGGTCTTTTGCGGATTGAGCGGCGATGGTACTTCAATGGGATAGTGATAATTGCCGGCATGAAAGTACTGAATGAACTCAGGATGGCGGATCAGGTTATCCAACCGCCGCCCGGCATCACCCGGCCAGCGCAAACCAAGTTCTAAACGCGCAAGCCGGTTACACCAGATGATACAGGCTTTGGCATCCACCACCACAGCGGCATCCGGCAAGGCTTCGGAACCTTCCCGAAAGCGCTTCACCAGCGCGCCAAGCTCCTTGCGCTTATTGCGGTTACGGCGTTGCAGGTAATAAATGCCTTCGTAAATATGTTCCCACAAGCCGTTAACCGAAGGCGGAGACATTTTCCTACTGTGCCACAACCAGCGATTAAGCTTGAACAGGTGCCAGTAGTTGAACAACAACAAACCTGTTGTGCCCAAGGCTACTGCCAGCAGCATGTCATCGAGATACCACCCAACAAGGGCAAAAATAAACAGGAAAAGACACAACCGCACTATCGATTTAAACCATGAAAAGGGGTAGTACATCCCGGTTTATCCTTTACTCGCGCGACCGTGTTTCAGAACTGAATGGGGCAACTATACCCCATTGTGCCAATGACTTACAGTTTAGTAGAAAAGCGATAGCCTGCGCCACGTACGGTTTGTATCATGGCATCGTGACCGTGCACACCTATTGCCTTACGCAAACGCCGAATATGCACATCCACCGTGCGATCTTCTACATACACATTGGTGCCCCATACGTTATCAAGCAGCTGTTCGCGGCTATATACCCGCTCCGGGTGCGTCATGAAAAAGTGCAGTAACTTGTATTCCGTTGGCCCCATGTCCAGTGCGTCGTCATTAGCCATTACCCGGTGCGAGATAGGCTCGAGTTTTAATCCGTTAAACTCGATGGGCTGTTCATTAGATGTAGGGGTAACGCGACGCATCACCGCTTTGATCCGCGCAACCAGCTCTTTCGGTGAAAACGGCTTGGTAATGTAATCGTCGGCACCCGCATCCAGTCCGCGGATTTTATCTTCCTCTTCCCCGCGGGCTGTGATCATGATCACAGGAATATCGCGGGTAAACTCATGTTGCTTCAGACTCTTAGCCAACTGCACGCCACTACCACCAGGTAACATCCAGTCCAACAGAATCAAATCCGGATAGGGCTCTACCAGTTTTTGTTGCGCAATGTCGTAGTCTTCCGCCTCAATTGTTTCAAAACCTGACTGCTCCAGCACAAATTTCAGCATGTCGCGAATCGGCGCTTCATCTTCCACTAACAAGACTCTTCTAGACATAGTTTTTTTCCAGCTCATAAGAAAACGCCGCTATTATTATCAGGGTGTGTGACAATTTTATTAAACGATTACATTATTATGTCAAGTTTATGAACTTTGGCGCCTGCGAATTATATTCCGTATAAGTGACACACTCTTAACGTTAAACTCTCGGGTATAACTTGTTAATTCAGCGAATAGCACATATTCTTGACGAAGCAGTTATTTTTCAGTCGGTATAGCGAATAGGTTGCAAATGGCGTCGGTGCAGACAGGATTGTCGAGAAAACTTCTTACCCGTGTGTTGTCGGTGTACTTTATACTGACATTTATCGTTACCATAGGTCAGATATTTACTGAATACCTAAGCACCAAGAGCCATATTGAATCTGAACTTCAAACCTTAAAAAACACCTTCTCCACCAGTCTTACCCGAGCCATTTGGGAAGTGAACATACCCCAGGCGCAATCCATAGCCGAAGGCTTAATGGAATTACCCATTGTTACAGGCGTCCAAATTCGCGACGAAAATGGTGAATACATAGCTGATCTGGGCATGACCATCGCGCAAATAAGAGCCCCCATCAGCACGGGCGAACTGGATGACCATAGCGGTGGTTTGTTCAGCTACAGCTTCCCGTTAATTTTCGAGTTTTCCAATCGCGCCTCAACGGTGGGTGATGTCACGCTTTACTCTAATTTCAATATCATTTTTAGTCGTATCGAAGTGGGGATATTTTTCCTGCTGGGCAATGCCATTGTAAAAACCGCCTTTTTGGTATTTTTATTCATGACGGCCTTCAGAAGAATGCTTTCCGACCCGCTAATGGAAATCACTCAGCAAATGAGTGCGTTTAACCCCGAACACCCTGAAGAATCTAAAGTAAAATTAACCCTGCATGACGAAAATGAACTTCGCTTGCTGCAATACTCTTATAACCAGGTTATTGACGATCTGATTATTTCTCAGCAAAAGCTTAAGAGCACGCAGGAAGAACTCAAACGGGTAAACAAAAAGCTGGACGACCAAAACTTACTGTTAGAGCAAGAGGTGGCCAAGAAAACAGCTTCCCTAAGCCAGATCATGCTGGATCTGGAGCGCCAAAAAGACGAACTAATCACCAATCAGCGTGAGCTGCGTCAGGAAAACGAGAACCGTCAGTATATTGAGAACGTGCTGCGCGACAAAAACAAGGAACTGGCTAAGTCTATGGAGCACCTTAAACTCGCTCAGGAACAGTTACTCGAATCTGAGCGCATGGCTTCATTAGGCGGATTGGTAGCAGGCATTGCGCACGATGTGAACACGCCACTGGGTGTTGGTGTAACGGCCGCCAGTTTCCTGCGTGACCGCATTGATACCGTAAAAGCAGCTTACGAAGACAAATCACTGACCAACAAAACCATGGCTTCGTTTTTAGGTGAAGCGGAGCAAACCACTCACCTGCTGCTTACCAACCTGAACCGCGCCTCAGAGCTTATCACCAGCTTTAAACAGGTCGCGGTGGATCAAACCAGCGAAGCCGAACGGGTGTTCAATTTAAAAATCTATTTAAACGAAGTGCTGCAGTCGCTGGCTCCTTCATTTAAACATCATCAACACACCGTGAATATTGACTGCCCTGACAACCTGGATATCCGTTCAGCGCCCGGCATCATTGCTCAAATCTTTACCAATATGATCATGAACTCTGTTATTCATGGATTTGAAAACATGAACGGCGGCATCATCAATCTGGTAGTGAAGGAAGAAGACGAAGACGTTGTTATTACCTATGAAGACAACGGGTGCGGCTTGAATGAAAGTCAACTTGACCGGTTATTCGACGCATTCTTTACCACTAAACGTGGACAGGGTGGCAGTGGCTTAGGTACGCACATTATGTACAACCTGGTGACACAGGCACTGGACGGCCAGATTGAAGCATTCAGCGAACCGGGTAAAGGTTTGCGATACCAGATCCGCTTTCCCAAACGCACCTAACAACCCGCGCTTGCGATCACCGGGCTGCACTGCTAACCTTTGCCGCCCTTTTCAGAAGAATATTTTGCTTTATGTGGTTTAAAAATATTAAGGCCTATCGGCTGACTCAACCCTTATCACTGGATGACGATGCGCTGCAAACAGCGTTGAATGAATTTGCATTCCGCCCGTGTGGCACGCAGGAAACCGCAACAATGGGTTTCGCATCTCCATTCCATTCAGCGGGACAACACAGTTTGCTATTTCATCAGACGCAACTGCGTTATTGGATCACGTTGAAGAAGCAAGAGCGCTTATTGCCTTCATCTGTGGTGAATGCTGAACTGGCCGAAAAAGTAGAGCAAATCGAATCGGAAACTGGTTCTCCCGTGGGTAAAAAAGCCCAGTCCGATCTGAAACAACAAATTATTACCCGATTGTTGCCACAGGCGTTTACTAAAAACACCTACATTAATGGCTTTATTTCAATTCCGGACAATCTGGTAGTGGTAGATGCCAGTGCTGATGGCAAAGCAGAAGCGTTCCTGGCAATGGTTCGCAAAGCCCTTGGCTCATTACCCGTTGTGCCACTGGTTCGCAGCAGCTTACAGAGCGAGTTAACCCACTGGTTAACCGAGCAGCCACCTGAAAAAATAGCCCTGCTAGAAGAAGCAGAGTTTAAATCGACTGACGACACCGGCAGCATTATTCGTTGCAAGAACCAACCTCTGGACAGCGAAGAGATTCAGCATCACCTGGATGCCGGTAAACTCGTACAAAAAGTGGCTTTTGAATTCGACGAAACGCTGGAAGCAGTAATTCAGGAAGACGGCACCATTAAACGGGTGAAGTTTACCGACCGCATTAAAGAAGAAACCCAGGATATTCCAAAAGATCAGGTTGCTGCTCGTCTGGATGCGGAGTTTGCTTTAATGTCTGCTGAAATCTGCGGCGTAGTTGGCTATCTCAGTGACGCACTGGGATTAGACAAAGACCTGTAAATCAGCGCCTCTAATTAACGCCGCCAGGCTTGCCTGCGGCGTTGAGTGGCACTTCGCCACGCCCACTCGGCTGGCCCGTAATAAAACCGCGCTAACCACCAGCGCGACCAGGTTATTTGCGCAACCCAAATGATCACAACAACAGCCGTGACCTGCCAGCGCGACAGCGATGCATAAAGACCAAAACCCCATCCATAAAATACCAGGCTGCACAGTATGCTTTGCATCAGGTAGTTAGTGAGTGCCATTTGCCCTACTGGTGCGAGTCGGGAGGTGATTGCTGCGCCAATACTCTCCCCACGATATTCTAGCTGACGGGCAAACAACATAAATACACAGGTATAACCCCACGCCGTAAACAAGGCTCCCCACAAATTCCACAATCGATTTATAGAGAACGAGTCGGGTAAGGCAAATTCAGTGCTGACAATTAACCACGCGCCGGTAGCACTCAATACCCAGCCTGTTGGGAGGCTCAGCGAAAGATGAATAATATAGAAACGCGATGACCTGGCAGCTAATAACACACTGGTTTTAAACAGTGCCATTCCCATCAGCATGATCCCCGACATACGCACCAACAAAGGGATAAGATAACTGGTTTGATATTCAACAGTAGACGCCACACGGTAACTGGCCTGCTCCCACCAGGTACCCCGATTGGCATTAATTTCTGCGGTTAATTCACTGGCTGGAGGAAAGAATGTCAGGTAGGTTTCTGTCAGTTCGTCTGGTGACATACCACTCCCCCCCCAGTACATCAGTAAATACAGCAAGCTAATGGCAAATTGCAACGCCACCGCCAGTATCCACAAATTGCGGACTCGCCAGTATCTGCAAGGGTAAATTATCATGCCAGCAATGGCATAAGTAACCAGTATGTCCCCCCACCAGACCAGATAACCATGGAGCATGCCTATCATCAGTAACCAAAACATACGCCGATAGTGTAATCGTCTGGCCTGTTGTTCATCCCCGGCCCGTTCCGCCATCAACAGAATACCGGCACCGAACAACATCGCAAACAGCGCGTAAAACTTTTCGGCAAACAGAAGCTCACTTAAGAACCAGTGCAGTTTGTCGGCATTCGAAAGCGGCCCTGCCGCAAAGGGATTGGAGTACACGATTTCCGGATAAGCAAAAGCAATGGCATTCATCATAAGAATACCCAGCAAAGCGAAGCCGCGAAGGGCGTCAAGGCACACATACCTGGCATTGGCTGACAATGCCAGATTGACCTGAGAGGCTTTTAATTCAGACAAACTCATTCCTTGTTCACCCATTCAAAAGTGAGTCGGTTGGCCGTTTTTGTGTAGCTAAAGATAGCTAATCACATCGATAAACCGGGTTAACGGACCCTTCGCTTTATACCCGTGTCGCTGATTAGCATGAAACCGGGCGCTATCGCCTGCGTTAAGCGTATGCCATTGTTCGTTATAGTAAAGTAACAATTCGCCTTGTTGTACTACAACGTGTTCATAAACACCACTGGTATGTGGATCAGACCATTGTGTGTGGTCATTTAACAACGTGAGTTCAAACATTTCAAAGCGGGTCTCCGGGTTAAACGCAAACAGCGTATTAATTTGAAAATTGGCTTCGTTGCGCTTTAGAGCCTCACTGGCAGAATGTGGAGACACCTCAGTGCTACTAAGCAACCCCGAAAATGAACACTTTAACCCGGTTGCAATTTTCCACAGGGTTGCCACAGTAGGGCTGGACTCCTGCCGCTCGATTTGACCCAACATGGCCTTTGATACGCCACTGGCAGCAGACAGCCTGTCCAGGCTCAACCCCAGCGCTTTGCGGCGCTGTTTGATTTGCTGAGCGATACTGTATGTAATGTTGTCCTGCATATATTTCCCAATTGTGCGTTATAACGCACAATGTTATGCTGTTTCATCCGTGCGCTATAACGCACATTAACGGCAAATTCGCGATACTGCAATATTGAGGTTATCCATGTCAGGTTCATTTCGCATCAGCCATATCGCAGCAGGTCTTACTGCCGTAGTGGTTGGCTACAGCAGTTCGGTAGTTATTGTTATTGAAGCCGCACGTCAGGCAGGCGCAAACGAAACCCAAATCATTAGTTGGCTTTTGGTGCTTGGCCTCGGCATGGGTATATCCTGTTTGTATTTTTCTCTGAAATTCCGTATGCCGGTGGTTACCGCCTGGTCAACGCCTGGTGCCGTTTTTCTTATTTCTACTGCCGGAGCCTTCACGTTGGCCGAAGTCACCGGTGCATTAATTGGCGCGGGCTTACTGAGTTTGATAGCCGGGCGAAGTCGCGCACTTTTGCGGGGTATAGAGCGTATCCCTCCCCCCCTGGCAGCCGCAATGCTCGCAGGTATACTGCTTCCCTATTGCCTTAAAGTATTTAGCAGTGCAACCCACTCGCCGCTATTAACGATAATGTTTGTAGGGATCTATTTGGTAGGCAGCCGCTTTTTCGCGCGCTATCTCATGTTATTACTTCTATTGGTAGCAGGCATTGCTGCCTGGATGTTGAGTCCGGCCGATGCGCAACCGGTAACGTTGGGACTACCTGCATTGGAGTGGGTTACACCAGTGTGGTCTCTCTCTGCATTTGTGAGCATTGGGATTCCGTTGTTTCTTATTACCATGTTGTCGCAGAACTTGCCTGGGATCAGTATTTTACATAGCCATCAATACAAGCCAGACAATCGATTTGTACTAACGGGTATCGCTCTGCTTCAACTCTTCTGCGCACCATTTGGCGGGTTTATGTATAACCTGGCTGCTATAACTGCCGCTATTTGTATGGCGGATAGCGTAGATGACGACCCATCTCAACGCTATAAGGCCGGCGTTGCTGCGGGCTTAGGCTACTTGTTGTCGGGTGCAATGGCGGTGGCGATTGTGTCGGTGTTTACACTTATGCCCGTTGTAGTAACGCATTTGCTGGCGGGTATAGCGCTGTTTGCTACGCTACAAAGCAGCCTGCTTCGCGCCATGGAAGAAGCTCATTACCGGCAGGCCGCCCTTATGACAATGCTTTGTAGTGCGTCTGGATTAACCGTAATGGGTATGAGTGCGCCAGTGTGGGGATTGTTGTTGGGAGTGGTAACACTGGTTGTTGCAAATAGCTGGAAACAGCCGATAGTAGGGAAGTAGCCAACGAACGCGGCAGCAACACTGCCGCGAACGCAAGCTGTGTTTAAGCAAAAATTTGTTTTGCAGCAGCGCGCATTTCAGCGAATTCGTCTGACAGCAGAGTATTAACGTCTTCCACTACACCACGCTGAACGGCAAGGTTCAGAATCGCGTCTTTCTGACGGTTGATTTGCCCGGATAGCGCCGCGCCTACACGCACGAAATCAACGTAACCCAGTTTTTCTGGCAGGTACGCCAGATCGTGCCAGCGTTCAGCAACAGTAACAAAGCTTTCACCAAAGCCCCAGCTTTGCATGATGCTGCCACCAATTCGCGGCGCGAGTTTATCAATAGCGTCATCGAGGAACGTAGGGCTGGCAAACACTTCAACGTGGCGCTCGGCTTCCGTTAGAATTGGCAACACACCAATGTTGTGAACTAAAGCGGTAAGCGTCATGGTATCGATGGTCATTTCGCGATTTTTGGTACGGGCAGTGTACATTTGCAGTGCTGCCATCGCGTTGGCCACTACGTCTACCGTATTGTTCCACTCGCGCTTCATGTAATCGCCTACCAGCTCATTTTTGGACACAAACAGTTGTTCCATAGCCAGTGCCGTCGCAATGTTCTTAATTTGGCGCAAGCCAATTCGGGTAACAGCCTGAGAAACCGATGTTACCTTTACAGCACGTCCCATATAAGCGCTGTTGGCAATTTTGATCATGCGCGCACTCAGGGAAGGGTCTAATCCAATTACATCACCCATCTGATGAAGGTTAATGTCGGGATCATCTGCTGCTTTACGCACTTTTAAGGCAACTGCAGGTAATGTGGGTAATACCAGGGTATCGTTCTTGATCTTTTCAACCAGAATGGTTAACAGCGCGTTTTGTGTCGACATAGTCCTACCTTAGTCTTGGCTTATTATGTGCCTGGCGTGCACCGGGCAACTATTCTTTTGCGATCTCATGCCTTCCTTGCTATCGGCATTAGTATGCATAAAATCCAATATATCAACGAATCAGAGATCGTGCACCCAGGGATTGTTATTCTTTTTGACCCTGCGCAATAAAAAGCCGGGCCATACAGAAACACGCAACTGTTGTGACATCCAGCGTGTTTGCCCTGTCTGGTTTGAGTATAGCATCTGCATAAAAGGTTAGTTATGCTAACGTTAATTTTCAGACAATAAAATTACAGAACAACAATAATCGACGGAAATCCTATGAAACTGTTATTTACCAAAACCTTACTTGCGACCCTGGTAGGCGCAACGCTGTCTTTAAGTGGCTGTACTCAGCCAGCCACGGATTCAGCCAAAACCAGCGCGCCAGCCTCACCTGCTTTATTAGTTGCACCAGAACGCCTGGATATTTATCACAACGTCCCTTTGCAGGCAGACCTGAGCCATTTGAGTGATAATCAGAAAGCCATGCTGTCGTTGTTAATTGACGCATCCGATATTATGGATGACCTCTTCTGGCAACAGGCGTTTTATCAGAACAAAGCAGAATTTCTGGCATCAATCAGTGATGCAAAAGTCCGTCATTTTGCTGATATCAACTATGGCCCATGGGATAGATTAAATGGCGATAGCCCGTTTTTAAGCGGCTTTGCTGAAAAAGCCCCAGGCGCAGAGTTTTATCCGCATGACATGACAAAAGACGCGTTTAACAATGCTGCGTTTACCGACAAAGACGGCCTGTATTCCGTTGTTCGTTACGACGATGCAGGAAAGCTTACCAGCATACCTTATAGCCAAGCCTATGCAGCGCCACTTCAAAAAGCCGCTGCGCTGCTGAAAGAAGCGGCCAAACTAGCTGATCATTCGGAGTTTGCCAATTACCTGCAATTGCGCGCAGACGCCCTCCTTTCCGATGACTACCTGGCGTCGGATATGGCCTGGATGGACATGAAAACCAACCCGATTGAACTGGTTATTGGTCCGATTGAAAGCTACGAAGATCAATTATTCGGCTACCGTGCTGCGTTTGAAGCTTATGTACTGATTAAAGACATGGCCTGGAGTGACAAACTGGCGAAATACGCTCAGTTTTTACCCGAACTACAACGCGGCTTGCCCGTGCCGGATGCTTACAAACAAGAAACCCCAGGGTCGGATGCCGACCTGAACGCCTATGATGTAGTGTATTACGCAGGCCATTCTAATGCAGGCAGTAAAACCATTGCGATAAACCTGCCCAACGACGAACGTGTGCAATTGGAAAAAGGTACGCGCCGATTACAGTTAAAAAATGCCATGCAGGCTAAGTTTGATCATATTCTTGCCCCCATCGCTGATCTATTGATTGCGCCGGCACAGCGCGAACACGTTACCTTTAACGCGTTTTTCGCTAACACCATGTTTCATGAAGTCGCGCACGGATTGGGCATTAAAAATACCCTGACGGGTGAGCAAACGGTTCGCGCCGCGTTAAAAGAACACGCTTCTGCGCTGGAAGAAGGCAAAGCCGATATTCTGGGGTTATACATGGTACAAAGCCTGTTGGAAAAAGGCGAAATCACCGAAGGTACGCTGAAAGACTATTACGTGACCTTTATGGCAGGTATTTTCCGTTCGGTGCGCTTTGGAGCCAGTTCTGCGCACGGCAAAGCCAATATGATCCGCTTCAACTACTTTGCCGAAGCAGGGGCGTTTGACCGCGATGATCAAGGGTTGTACAGCGTGAACATGGAAAAAATGTCTGCTGCTGTCGCGTCGTTGAGCGAGCGTATTCTGACATTACAAGGCGACGGAGACTACACCGGCGTTGCTGAATTAGTTGCAGATAAAGGCGTAATTAAGCCACAACTGGCTGCCGATTTAGACAGACTGGCCAATGCCAGTATCCCGGTTGATATTGTGTTTGAACAGGGCAAAGTGCAACTGGGTCTCAAGTAAACGTCATTTCAATCACGTAATTAAAACAAGGAAGCCGCTATTCCAGCGGCTTCATTTTATCGGTGTATGGTGGCCAGCCCATCGGCTTACCCGCTAACACGTGCAGGTGAATGTGATACACCGTTTGTCCGCCGTATTCATTACAATTCATCACCGCGCGATAACCCTGGCTGGCAAAGCCTTTTT
Organism: Alteromonas sp. AMM-1; assembly: GCF_047290655.1. Taxonomy (NCBI): domain Bacteria; kingdom Pseudomonadati; phylum Pseudomonadota; class Gammaproteobacteria; order Alteromonadales; family Alteromonadaceae; genus Alteromonas; species Alteromonas sp. AMM-1. The sequence continues at coordinate 24,848 of NZ_JBLBUE010000028.1, forward strand.
GCGCTGCCAGTTTAGCGGCAACAAAATACAAGTGCCCCACTACTTCGCGGTCGTCCTCGGTGATGTCGTTAATCGTGGCAATGCGTTTTTTTGGGATCACCAGAAAATGCACCGGAGCCTGAGGATTGATATCACTGAACGCCAGCGCCAATTCATCCTCGTATAAAATATCAGCCGGAATCGACTTATCTATAATTTTGTCAAAAATGGTGTCAGCCATCAGCTCTCTCCAATAAAGGGTTTACCAGAAAATAAAGGCCAGTAATACCGCGCCCAGCAGTAATCGGTATATCACAAACGGCAACATTCCAATCCGGCTGATCCAGTTTAAAAACAGAAAAATACACAGGTATGCTGCAACAAACGAAAATCCAGCACCGTAAATAAGTGCGTTCCAGTCGACGGCTGTTTCCGCTTCAACCAAATCCTTTACCGCCAGTAGTCCGGCGCCAAGAATGACGGGAATGGAAAGCAGAAATGAAAAACGCGCGGTACTCTCGCGATCTAAACCTAACATGAGACCAGCGGTCATGGTGATGCCAGAGCGCGACGTTCCCGGAATCAGCGCTAACATCTGCGCCAGACCAATAATGACAGACTGCTTTAACGTAATGGATTCCAGTTTTTGAACATGCTTTGCTTTCACATCGGCGTACCAAAGCAATAAACCAAATACAATAGTAGTAACCGCTATCACCGCGGCACTTCTGGCGTGAGTTTCAATAATGTCTTTCAAGGCAAAACCGGCGATTACCGCAGGAATTGTTGCAATAACAACAAACCAGGCTAAACGGCTATCGGTGGTTTGCTCTTTCCGCCAGCCGTGTTGTAAAAACGCCACAGACATATTGAAGATATCACGACGAAAATAAATCATAACCGCCAGCAAACTGCCAACGTGCACGGCTACATCAAATGCCAGCCCCTGGTTGCGCCAGCCCAATACTTCGGCAGGCAAAATTAAGTGAGCAGAACTACTAATAGGCAAAAACTCAGTTAAGCCCTGAATAATGGCCAGAACAATGATTTCAAATAATGTCATGCCTGTGATGAACTCCATTCAAATGCAATAGGCTGTATAGGCTGGGATGCGTGGTCAAATTGTTGCCAGTGCGATTCGTAGGTATTACCGGTTAAAGGATGCCGCTCACCGGGGATCAGCTCAGCCAGTGGCCGCAGTACAAATGCCCGCTCCAGCATTTCAGGCCGGGGCAGCACTACGGGTGTATTGCATACCTGATCATCAAAGCACAATAAATCCAAATCCATTGTGCGGGAACACGGCGTCTTATGCCAGTTTTTTCGGCCGAACTGCGCTTCAATTTGCTTGAACAAATGATAGGTTTCCAACAGATTTAATGTGGTCTCAACACTGGCAACCCAGTTGTAAAAACCGGGGCCATCGAACCCTACAGCCGGGCAATCGTAAACACTGGACACCCTGACATTGGTAAAATGTTGATTGAGTAACTGATAGGCCTGCCTGGTATGGTATTCACGCTCGATGTTTGAACCGACGCCAATCAGGACACGGTGTACTGTCACGCACGAACCTCATGAGTGATTTGAATGCCCACCCTTTGCGCATCGGGCAAAATGCCCGGTTTCTCAATTTTTAGCACCAACTTTTGGATAGGAAAACGCGCACACAACGCATCAACAATCGCTTTGGATAATGCCTCGAGCAACTCAAAACTAGTTGCAGCGCCTACTTCTTTTACGCACTCGGCAACCGCTGCATAATCAATAGTATGATTAACATCGTCTGAAGTCATTGCCTGAGTCAGGTCGGCATCAATAAGCAGGTCCATGATCAGAATAGTTTGTTGCGTGCGTTCCCAGTCGTACACCCCAATTAAGGTGGGAACACTGAGTCCTTCAATAAAAATTTGTTGCATTTTTATGGCCTCTCGCCAGTGGCGGTGATATCGCAAACGCGCCGGTAAACAGAACATTCAGGCGTTATTTTTGCGCGCAGTATACCATACCAATGCAGCTGTGCAGCCGCTTCCGTATACCGAACTTTTACCAAGCGTCTGGCATTCGCTATTAGATTCTAGTAGTGTGTGCACACTTATTGTATGACACCGGATACAGTCATGATTGCACTGAGTTTACTGATGATAAGCGTGGCCTATTTGGTTGGGTCTGTCTCCAGTGCGGTGTTGATCAGCCGACTATTTCGTTTGCCCGACCCCCGAAAGCACGGTTCTGGTAATCCCGGTGCAACCAACGTGCTGAGACTGGGTGGCCGTTTCCCGGCATTACTGGTGTTGTTAGCCGATATATTAAAAGGCACAATCCCCGTGTACTCCGCCTACTTTATGGGCATTCCTCCCGTCGCATTAGGCCTCATTGCTATTGCTGCCTGTTTGGGTCACATCTATCCACTTTACTTTCATTTTAAAGGCGGGAAAGGCGTAGCCACAGCATTTGGTGCCATGCTACCGATTGGCCCTTCACTGGCGGGCATGCTAATTGCCAGTTGGGCACTGGTGGTATTTATTTGGGGCTACTCGTCTCTGGGCGCGATAGTATCAGTGCTCTTAGCCCCCATTTTTACCTGGTTTATCAAACCCCTGTACACACTTCCGGTAGCAATGCTGTCGATATTGATTCTTTTTCGCCATCGCGACAACATCAAGCGGTTGTTGGCAGGGGAAGAGAGTAAAGTGTGGGACAAAGGCAAAGCTAATGAATAAAGTGCTGCTAGCTCACTCCTGATTCTGCTCTTGCTGGCCAGCGTGCAATGCATCCAACGCTTTTGCCAGACTGGCATCCGACATTCCCCCTATGTGGCGATAAACCAGGTTTCCATCGGGTGAATAAAACAAGGTTGTAGGTAAAACCGCTACGCCAAACTCCCGGCTCACGCTACCTGTATGATCCATTAACACATTCGATATTTGCCAATCCTGCTCTGTCAAAAAGGCGCTCACGTCATCGGCAGATTCAGACTGGTTAATCAGTACAATATGAATATCCGGGTTATGTTGCTGCGCCCTGGCCAGCGCAGGCATTTCGCGCCGACACGGGGGGCACCAGGTTGCCCAGAAATTAATAACCAGCGGCTTGTCCTGAAAATCGGCAAGTGAGACTGGATTGCCTGAAAGTGAAACTACCCGTGGCGTAGGCATTATCTCTGACCGCTGCGACAAAGACACGGCAATATACAACGGCAGCATAATTGCAGAGGTGATTAATCCACTCCACAGCAGCGTTGCGCGAATATCAGGGTGGCGATGAATACTAATACTGACAAGCAAGACTGACGCAATGAATCCAAACTCCATTGCAAACCCGCCGTCGCGCACATCCAGCATAGCCAGAACATCGTTATTGAAGTACTGCCATTGCGTAACGACAAACCCTGCTCGCGCACAGAAAAAACCAACGGCAAAAGCACTAAACAGCACATTACTGGCCAGTTGATAGCGAACCTGTGCGTGGTCTTTACGACGGGTAAGTAAATAGCAATTTCCCCAGGCTAACAGCAAGGTTGCCCAAATAAACGCATAGTCAATGGACAGCCCCACCGGACCCAGAGAGATACTATGCAAAACTACTTCGCAGTCTGGCTAAATTGCTCGAATGCCAGCATCGCATCGGCGGCGTACATTAGCGAAGGGCCACCGCCCATATAGATTGCCATACCCAGTGTTTCCTCCACTTCCGCTTTAGTCGCTCCCAGTTCAACCAGCGCCTTGGCATGAAAGCCAATACATCCGTCACAACGGGTCGACACCCCAATTGCCAGGGCTATCAGTTCCTTAGTCTTTTTATCAAGCACGCCATCGCGGGTAGCCGCTTGCGCCATTGCTGAAAACCCTTGCATGGTATCGGTGATATCTGAGCGCAGGGCTTTCATGTTACTGGAAATACGTTGGGTAATTTCGGGATAGGACTTGCTCATAATTTGCTCCTGACAGCATGGTGTCAGAGCAGAATTGCTCTGACACACATTGCCGGATTAGTTAACCAGCAAAGCAGGGGCTAACTTCGATAACTCACCGTCTATGGGAGTTAGCAAGTCTAGGCCCATTATCTTTGCCAATGCCGGATAGACTTCCAGATTACTCATGGCAGGCAGCGTGTAGCCCGACTTAAACGCAGGCCCAGCAGCCACAAAGAACGCGCCCATATCGGGATGTTCAGGCAAATAACCATGGCCTCCCGGCCCAACCTTACTGTCTTTGTTTTTAGTAAATTTAGCTGGCGGTGCAATGGTAATAATTAAGTCCCCGGTACGCTTATTATGCGGCATACGGTAGTGCTGACGTTGATCCTCATCAAATACCTGAACACCGGGTAAATCCATTGCGTTGATAATATTGCGCTGCGCATCAATGGCGGCCTGGTCTACTCCGTCCTTGGCATACAACAAAATTTGCTCGCCTTCATTTAACACCAGAAAATCCTCGCTGATATTTAAATCGGCTTCCACTATTGCCTGGCTGCGGTCAACCGGCGTCATGCCGTGATCCGATACCAGCACCAGATTCACCTTAAACGGCAACGCTTGAATACGGGCATACAGCTGCCCCATAAGGGCATCCAGTTGCTGCACTGCTTCATAGGTTTCTGGTGCATCGGGTCCGTAATCGTGCCCCACGGTATCGACCAGCGAGAAATAGCCGGCAATAAACCGGGGACGGGATTGTTCGGGATAGGACAACCATTCCATCATTTGATCTATACGCTGCTGGTAGTCTGCGTATTTCGAATAATGGTAGTGATAAGTTGGCAGTTGCCCGCCAATGCGTGCATCAGATTCAGGCCAGAAAAACGTAGCCGCTTTTAACCCATGCGTCTCAACCAGATTCCACATGGGCATCGCCGTAATCCAGGTGCTGTCCTGATACCCTTTCCCCATGCTGTAATAATCGCGGCGGGATTTATCGTAAAACCGGTTGTTAACGATCCCATGGTTCGCTGGCAACAGGCCAGTTAACAATGAAATGTGATTGGGAAAGGTATTAGCCGGATACACGGGCTGCATCGACATTACACGGGTACCTTGCTGCGCTATGGCTGCAATGTGTTTTGCCTGATGCTTTTCTATATAGTCGTGACGGAATCCGTCGATGGAAATCAACACAACGTGCTGGTCTGAAGAATCTGCGAAAACGCGGGGAGTAACTACCGCTAGTAACATTGCAACTAACACAACAAAGCGCTGCATACGAATCAATACCTTTACTGTTATCCAATCATCCAAAACATGTGGGTTAAGGATGGTTTAAAATTCGAATGAATAGTATTTATCGCCGACGAATTACATTCCAGTGAAATTCGCCGGATAACCGGCGAATTTGCGATAACGGTATGATTTTAAAGTGCAGATAGTGTATCAAGAGGCCAACGGGGCTTAACGGATTCAGATAACGGCGTGCGTTGACCGGCTTTCAATCGCTGTAAACCGGCATACGCAATCATGGCACCGTTGTCGGTACAAAAGCCGAGACTGGGGTAAAATACTTCACCACGCACATCTTGCATCAGCTTTTTCATCGCACTGCGCAATTCGGTATTGGCGCTAACCCCACCTGCGATCACCAGCCGTTTTAAGCCGGTTTGCTTAAGTGCACGTTTGCATTTAATTGCCAGGGTATCGATAACCGCTTCCTGGAAAGCAAATGCAATATTTGCCTTGGTTTGATGACTATCGTCGGCATCGCGAATAGTATTGGCTGCAAAGGTTTTTAATCCGCTGAAGCTAAAATCCAAACCCGGGCGATCTGTCATCGGCCGCGGGAACGCATAGTGCCCTGGCTCGCCCTGCTCTGCCAGTTTCGCTAGCAATGGCCCGCCTGGATAATCCAGACCCAATAATTTAGCCGTTTTATCGAAGGCCTCACCTGCGGCGTCGTCGATTGACTCACCTAACAATGTGTATTGTCCGATCCCATCTACCTGCACCAGCATTGAATGTCCACCTGACACCAATAGTGCCACGAACGGAAACTCGGGAGCGGTATCTTCCAGCATCGGCGCTAATAAATGCCCTTCCATGTGATGCACGCCAATAACCGGCACATTCCAGGCAAAGGACAGCGACCGCCCCACTGAGGCGCCAACCAACAGCGCCCCCACCAAACCGGGGCCTTGTGTATAGGCAATACCGTCGATATCGCCTTCTTTACACCCGGCGTCGGACAATGCCTTTTGGATTAGCGGGATAATTTTCCTTACATGATCGCGTGACGCCAGTTCAGGTACTACACCGCCGTAATCGGCATGCAGTTTTACCTGGCTGTATAAAGTGTGCGACAGCAACCCGGCTTCGTCGTCATACACCGCAATACCGGTTTCATCACAGGAGGTTTCAATACCTAATACACGCATGGCAGTAAATTCTTTGCTCTAAACTGATCTCATTGGTAAAGTTTACCCGATTCATAGCTTCGTGGACAATCAACAATCTCAATCAGCACAAGCACCAATCAGCAGGCTGACTATTTTTTATCGCCTTTTTTGTTATCCGGACTTTACATCCCGGCCTCGAATGTTTAGAATTTCGCACCATTTTTAACCCGGGTGGTTGAAAAAACCCAGTTGAACCCCGGAAATCCGTTAAGTTTTGAGGTGAGATTTTAATGCCCATCGTTAAAGTAAGAGAAAACGAGCCATTTGACGTAGCACTGCGTCGTTTTAAGCGTTCTTGTGAAAAAGCAGGTGTACTGGCTGAAGTACGTCGTCGTGAATTCTTCGAAAAGCCTACTTGGGAACGCAAGCGCAAGAAAGCAGCTGCTAAAAAGCGTCATCTTAAGAAGTTGGCTCGCGAAAACGCACGTCGCGTAAAACTTTACTAAGCAATGATTGGCAGTGGGGCCTGCTTACAGGCCTCTTTGCATGTCTATTGATTAGCTATCTACGAGTATTCTATGGCACTGATTGACGATTTAAAAGACGCACAAAAAGATGCTATGCGAGCGAAAGAAAAACTTCGCTTGGGAACTATTCGTATGGCCCTTGCTGCCATAAAGCAAAAAGAAATCGACGAACAGGTTACCCTGACTGACGCCGATGTGCTTGCTATTTTAACCAAAATGGTAAAGCAGCGTCAGGATGCTGCGTCACAATATGACGCGGCAGGTCGCGATGATTTGGCGCAAACCGAACGCGCTGAGATTGTTGTTATCGAATCCTTCTTGCCACGAGCATTAACCGACGAAGAACTGTCTGCGTTGATTGATGAAGCCATGACCAGTAGTGGTGCAAGTGGTATGCAAGACATGGGTAAGGTAATGGGCTTACTGAAGCCTAAAGTTCAGGGTCGCACCGACATGGGTGCACTTAGTGCAAAGATCAAACAACGTTTGAATTAATGCCTGCATCCCTGTTTTGCAGCAACAGATTCCCTATTTGCGCATTCCTTCCAGCCTGATACAGTACGTCTACTGTGTACCAGCATTAACTATTTTGGCAATGTGTAGCATTTATGGCAGGTAAGATCCCCCGCGAGTTTATAGATGATTTACTGGCTCGTACCGATATTGTCGAAATCGTCGACAGTCGCGTGCGCCTCAAAAAGGCTGGTAAAAACTACTCTGCGTGCTGCCCGTTCCACAACGAAAAATCGCCGTCTTTCACTGTCGCCCAGGATAAACAGTTCTATCATTGTTTTGGCTGCGGCGCCCATGGCAATGCAATCTCATTTTTAATGGAATTCGATCGCCTTGAATTTGTTGAAGCCATTGAAGAGCTCGCCCGGTTACATGGCATCGACGTGCCCAGAGAACAAGGCACAGGAGCCCGCTCATTTAGTCCTGAGAAAAAACAGCAAACCGAATCTGACTTCCAACTCATGGAAAAAGTCACACGATTTTTCCAGCATCAGCTAAAGCATCACAAACAAGCAAACGCTGCCGTGGACTACCTTAAAAAGCGTGGACTGTCGGGTGAAATAGTTAAGCAATGGGAAATTGGCTATGCCCCACCCGACTGGGATGCGGTGCTATCTGCATTCGGTTCAGATCAACACACACGCAAACAGTTGCTTGAGTTAAAACTGGTTAATCAGAACGACAACGGCAAGCAGTACGATTTTTTTCGTGACCGCATTATGTTTCCGATTCGAGACAAACGCGGCCGGGTATGTGGATTTGGCGGACGAATCATGGAGGGCAACGGCCCTAAATACCTGAACTCGCCGGAAACCCGCATATTCCACAAGGGCTATGAACTGTTTGGATATCACCATACCCGACAGCAGCGCAACCTGCCGCGCATTTTGATTGTGGAAGGCTACATGGATGTGGTGGCCCTGAGTCAGTTTGACATTCAGTACGCTACCGCAGCACTGGGTACTGCTACCACACAAGAGCACATGACTATGCTGATGCGCAGCAATCAGGAAATTGTGTGCTGTTACGACGGTGACCGCGCGGGTCGGGATGCGGCATGGCGTGCGGTGGAAAATGCCCTTCCCGTATTAAAAGACGGTGTGCACCTCAAATTCCTGTTCCTACCCGACGGCGAAGATCCCGATACCATGGTAAGGAAAATTGGCAAAGAAGCCTTTGAAGCACTGATCGCGCAAGCCGCACCGCTGTCGCGCTTCTTTTTCGATACCTTACTTAAGCAGCACCCGGTAGGTACACCTGAAGGTAAAGTAGCATTGAAATCTGCAGCTCAGCCACTTATTGATCAGGTAGCAGGCGAACAACAAAAAATCATGTTGCAGGAAGAGCTTAGCAAGCATGTTGGCGAATACGACCGGTTTAAACTGGACAGAGATATTCGCAACGCCAACGACAGGACGCAGAAGCCCAATCGGGCTGGCACCTTCGACAACATGAAAAAGTCACGCTTGTCGCCGATTCGAATGATGATCCGCCTCCTGCTTGAGCATCCTAACCTGGCAGCCGATTGCAGTGATTCAGTTCAGCCCGCTTTTCTGACCGGCTCAGGCATTGCAGGCCTGCCTGTATTGCAGGATTTGTTTGCGTTCTGTGAGCAATATCCGTCAGCCAGCACAGCCATGGTACTTGAAAACTTCCGCAATCACCCCCACTCTGTCAGTCTGGGTAAAATGCTTATGCAAGAACATTTTGTCTCGGAAGAGGACGCGGCCAGGGTATATCGCGACAGTTTCGCTAAGTTACTGGATTGGCATTTCGACAGCCGCATCGATCAACTTTTATCCAAATCACGTATTAATGCGTTGTCAGACGCTGAAAAGCAGGAACTAAACTTGCTTATGAAAGAGCGACAGGCAGGCCGATAATTATCAGCCACGGCCAATTAAAATAAACGAGTCAAAAATAGGCAGTAGAGTAGTCAAAATAACGACGGTTCTGTTATACTGTGTAATTCGCTGCCACCGTCGCAAAAGGCAGTTGAACAGACAAAACCACATTGAAGCACGTGTATCTCGATAAGGCGTTCAACGATTATCGAACATTCACACCTGTAAAGTGTCTCACTTTACAGGTTTTGCATTGGTTAGAATTTAAGAAGTGTAGGGTATATGGCGCAAAGCAAGCAGTCTCAGATTAAACTCCTGATTGCGAAAGGTAAAGAGCAAGGTTATCTGACTTTTTCTGAAGTTAATGACCACCTGCCACAGGACATTGTCGATTCAGATCAGATCGAAGACATCATCCGCATGATCAATGACATGGGTATTCAGGTTGCCGAGTCGGCGCCGGATTCCGATGAATTGTTGATGCAGGAAAGTACCACTGATGAAGAAGTTGCCGAAGCAGCCGCACAGGCCCTGGCAACGGTTGAAAGTGAAATCGGCAGGACTACCGACCCGGTGCGCATGTACATGCGTGAAATGGGAACGGTTGAACTACTCACCCGTGAAGGCGAAATTGAA
>NZ_JBLBUE010000029.1:0-33892 GCF_047290655.1 Alteromonas sp. AMM-1
AGGCTGCGGGTAGCAAAATCCTTAAACTCCTGTGAGTTTAAGATGGTGGGTTTTACTTCACTTTCACCTACCAGTGCCTTGCTGTAGTTTTCCCGTAGCGGTTCAAACAGGCTGGCGCGTAATGAGGGAAACACCTCCCAGTACTGATTTAATGCATCGATGTCTTTATTGGGAATTCCACCTCTAAGGTGTGCCGATAAGTCGTGTAAGTCCTCAGCTTCGCTACTATCGATGTAACGGGGAATATTCAGGTTGTAGTCGTTGTCGGCAATTTCTGCTACCGGTACAAAACGGCTGTAGCGGTTAAGCTCGATGCGCTTGTTAAAGACATCCACAATTTTATGAATATCCTGACTGCGCAGGCGGTTTTTATTGCCGTCTTTCATAAAGCCTTTGCTAGCATCAACCATGAAGATGCCTTCGGCAGTACCTGCGGCTTTTAATGCCCGGGCCTGTGCGTTTTCTTTATCGATAACAATAATACAAGCCGGAATACCTGTGCCGTAAAATAGGTTGGCAGGTAAACCTATAATGCCTTTGATATACCCTTGTTTAATCAGGTTTTCGCGGATGCGCGCTTCGGCATTACCACGGAATAGCACGCCGTGCGGCAGGATAACCGCCGCTTTACCGGTACTCTTCAGGCTTTTAATAATATGCAGCAGGAAAGCGTAGTCACCGTTTTTCTCCGGTGGAATTCCCCATGTAAAGCGCTCGAACTCATCTTCATTCGGGTTTAAACCGCTGGTCCAGCTGGCGTAGGAAAATGGCGGGTTCGCAACCGCAAAATCAAAAGCTTTGAGACTACCGTTAGCCTCTTTCCAGTGTGGGCTGCCAAGAGTATTCCCTTTCCAGATTTTGGCGGTTTCGTTACCGTGCAAAATCATATTCATGCGTGCCAATGCGCTGGTCGCATTATCCATTTCCTGTCCGAAGATGGATAAGCCACGCGGGGCTTCGTCGCTGGCTTTCAGCAATAAGGAGCCGGAACCACAGGTAGGGTCATAAACGGTTGCATCCTGTGGCGTGTCATCAGTAATACCCACCACTTGGGCCAGAATACGGGAGACTTCGGAAGGTGTATAAAACTGCCCTTTAGACTTACCGGATTCGGTAGCAAAGTGGCGCATCAGGTATTCGTAGGCATCCCCCAACAAGTCATCGCCATCGGCGCGGTTGTTGGTTAGGTTTAAGCCTTCAAAGATCCCCACCAGCTTGGTGAGGCGATCGACCATTTCTTTGCCTTTGCCTAAGCGATCTTCGTCGTTGAAGTCCGCAACATCGATTACGCCTTTTAAGTCGTTAGCTTCTGCCAGTACGCCGATAATTTTGTTTATCTTCTCGCCAATTTCTTTATCGTTCTTTACTGCGAGCATGTCATCAAAGCTGGCGCCTTCCGGCACGTCAATCATGCCGTAGGGATCACCTTTGTATTTATCGGTAACGTACTTCATAAATAACATGGTGAGCACGTAGTCTTTATACTGGCTGGCATCCATTCCTCCGCGCAGCTCGTCGCAGCTGGCCCAGAGTGAGGAATAAAGTTCGTTCTTTTTAATTGCCATGGCTTGTCCTGATGTATTGCTTAGCGATTTTCTGTCGCTTTTAATTTGTTAGTCAATCACGTAACGTTTCTTGGATAAGCGGCTAACCACCTGCCCGAAAGTGATCGGATGGCGCTCGCAGAGCGCGCTTAATTCATTGCCATCAATAATGGTGACGTTAAGTTTACCGGCGATTTCACGTGTCGTTTTCGCCAATTGCGTAGCATTGGTAATAAATACCTGCTTGGTAATTTCCCGCCCCAAGTGCTGGCCATAAATTGCATTGGCATTGGATATTTCCTGTACTGCGTTATGGCCTTTGTAGGCACCTTGCTTATGTTTAGCCTGAATGAGTATGGCTTCGCTGGCGAAGGTTAACACACCGTCAGCACCAAAGTCTGAGCCGTCTTTGGTTAGCCATGCACTGTCGGCCTGATATTCACGGGAAAGTAATTCCAGCGTTAGCGCTTCGAACTGTTTCCAGCTTAAGCGAGGCATGTCTTCAAACGTAATAATGCTGTTGACACCAAGGCTGTGCTTGTCGGAGCCGGTTGGATTAGGCGTAACTTCGCCCGGCGTCACTACAGCGTCTTTAAGCATCGACTTTTGTGATAACAAGCGATGCAGGTTAACGTCGAAGGATTCAAAACTGGGGTGGTGCAATATGGGCACGTAGATATTTACATCTTTTTTCTGGCCGATACGAAATACCCTGTCGGTAGCCTGTGCTTCTTTAGCCGGATTCCAGTGCCGCTCAAAGTGAATAACGTTATTAGCTCCTACTACGGTTAAGCCCACACCGGCCGCTACCGGCGACATAATGATAACGTTAAAGCCTTCTTTAGCCTCAAAGTCTGTGATCATGGATTTACGGCTTAAGGCACCGGCTTTTTTTACTACCGCTTTGGCATCGCCGTTTATAACGTGCAGTGGCCCAAGCCCAAAATAGCTGCCCAGCGCAATACTCAGGAAACGTTGCAGGCGTTTATTTACCGCAAAGATAATACATTTTTCGTTTCTGGACTGAATATCCGTTAAGACTTCGATGGTTTTGGCCATTTTGGCAGATTCATCGAACAGGGTTTTGATTTCACGCTTTGATGTCGGCGCGTCTAAGCGGCCACCGTCTACCAAGCGCGGATGCAGCGAGCTATCACGTAAACGCATTAAGGTGGTTAGCACGTGACTGTTTTCATCTTCTAACTGCGCTTCAATCGAGCCTTCGTACACCTTTTGCTGATAGGCAGTCATAATGGCATGGAGTTTTGGTTCGTATTGCCAGTCGCTTGACTCTATCCCCACCAGCATATGCTTTTGTGGTAACCCCTCGAGGTTATCTTCTTTTACGCGGCGGAGCATAAGTGCCCCAACCTTTTCACGTAGTTGGCGCCCAAGGGTTGCCCTGACTCTGTCGATTTCATCCCCCGCTGCTTGCAGGATAGGCGTGATATAGGTTTGCCTGAACGTTTGATAAGAATCTAAATAGCCGGGACAGGCGGTATCCATTAAACACCAGAAATCGGCGAGGCTGTTTTCTACCGGCGTACCGGTAGCCAGCAATTTGAACTTAGCTTTTAAGCCCTTGGCAGCACGGGTTTGTAATGCATTGGGGTTTTTAATGTTTTGCGCTTCATCAAATACCGCTAAGCCCCAGTCAATTTGAGACAGAGAAAACTGGTAATCACGCAAGGTTTGATAGGTAGTGATCACCAAGCGCCGCGGTAAATCCAAGCGATCCGGCCCGTATTTTTCGCCGAATTTAAGGGAATAGCGAGGCTCGAATGACTCCTCATCAATATTAGACGCTTTGGTTTCAGTACTGCCATCGCGGAAGCGGTTTAGATCGCCGTCTGACTGCAAAATAACAATGTCTCTGAAGGGAGATTCATTAAAGGTTTCGGCAACTTCGTCCTTCCAGTTTTCCAATAAGCTTAGCGGGGCAACAATTAGCGTAGGACGACAAGTTTCACCCGCTTCTTCGCACAACCGGTAGTAATGCTCTGTGGCAGAAAGCGACATAAAAGTTTTACCCAGTCCCATGTCGTCTGCCAGCAATGCACCATTAACCAACTCTTTTTGGCGTGCCATTTCTTCCAGTCCGAGGATCCATTTAACGCCTACTAACTGATGCGGGAACGGTGTGCGTTTATGATTCGACCAGTCGAGTTCTTCGCTGTACAGCACATCATTGAGCGCTTCTTCTACTAGCTTAGAAGGGCTGTCTAATTCATCATCATTCGGAGCGTCGGGAGAATTCGGCTCTTTTCCGCCGTCATCGTCCGGCTGGTTGTTAATTTTGTCTTGCAGCTTGGTGAGAGTTTGCGTTACGTCGGCTTCGCTACCGATATCGTAATTTTTGCCCTCAAAGACAACTTCGGTCGCACCTGTTGCTTTAGCATCGTTAATGACTTGCTGTAGTTGCGCAAGATCTTCCTGCGTTTTAACGTCTTTGGTAACTGCACTGATTGGCAGGATTTTTCCGGCAGCATGGCTTTGGCCAAACCAATCGATTCCCGACTCGTCGGTTTCACCAAAGTACGCGTGTTTAAAACGCGTGGCACCTTTTACCCGAAGCGCAAAACCAACATCCAGATCGACAAGCGATGCATCCAGAAATGCCCCGGGGGCTTTTAAAAACTGTTGTACCTGAGATCGCGGAATGGCCCGGTGGCTAATAATTTCTTTGGCGGCTTTGGCGGTTTTCTCGTTAAAGAGAATAATTTCGTTACCTACTTTTAAGGTACGGCCATTTTCGGCTTGTAACTGCCCTAATACACGCTGAAGTTTATCGTGATCGGTCTTTTGACCCATACTTGGGGTAAGAATGAGATTACCATGAGCATCAAGCTCAGCTTCTACTGCAATCTTGTCTGGTACATGTATATCCAGCTTATCGAAGTGGCTTAGCGAAAGTATTGCACCCGCCTGTTGAGCTTGCTGTAAGCCATGCAATAGCAAAAGATTATCCGACTCACTTTTAGCTGACCCCGAATGTTCAGTAAGTGCTGTGAAAGCCTCAAACATTGCTTTAGTTAGCGTAAATTGCGTGTCACCAAAGGCGAGAATACTCCCATTTTGTTTGTAAGCTGCCGTCATACGACCAGACGGCGACTCTACATTTACAGTAACTTTGAAGGACTCACCTGAGGTAGTGCCCTTAATATCTACAGAGGCTTTACCGTTCCATCTTGTTGGTAAATTTAATAGCTGGAAAACATCCTCATCTAACGCAGCGACAACATGATGGGGCACTATAAATCCGTTAGGGATAATTTCGGCATTGCCCTCTTCGGCGAGCATTTGAAGAGCCACGAACTGCGCAGTGAGGTATTCATCTGCTCCACCGGATTTGATTTTATTAAATTGATATTCCGGGCAGTAAAAATCGACACTTTCATTGCTGATTTCAAAGTCAAACTTTGCGCTTGAGTCTTTTACGCTGAACAAGGATGAAATCCAATTTTTCATTATCCTACTCCGTACATCCGCTTATATTTTTTATAATCTTCTTCGCTAAGCACATCGGACGCTTTTATTTTTACGCCCATCACTTTGAGGGCATCTAACGAGCGACGTTGCCAACTGAAATTACTCGGTGAATGGGTAAAATGGTCGTAAGCTTCACAGCCGTATTCATACATGCTTTCGTGTAAACCCACGGTTAGTGAGCGATAACGGACTCTCTGTGCTCCAAAGTTTAAAACTGGTGCTGACTCATGTAACTTCTTGTAAAACCATATCTGGCAATTGTGACTTCCTTCTACCATATGACCACTTGTTAACTCTGCATAGATAATCGAGCGGTCGCCGTCCTCCACGATAGAATAGTCGGGAACATGTTCCGGCCGGTAATTCTGGCGAATATATCGGTCAGCTTTTTTAGAAAGATAAAGTTTAGTATGAACGATAGACCCGGCTTCATGCATCCCTTCTAAAAAGTGCTTTCGGGAAGGAAACATGCGCAACATATCATCATCACGGCTACTTTTAGAGTAATCTTCCAGTGCTTCGAGGAATAGTTTGAGATCCAGTTTGGACAACCAGCTCTGTACTTTTTTACTTTGTTGCGGGTTTAGCTGGCTCCACCATTTAATGTAACGGGGGTGATTTTTGGGTACGCGAGGATCACCAGCAATGGCTATTACGGCATTTTGCCAGCTCTCGTGCACATTTTGTATTGGTGCTCTGTCGATCAAAATGCGCAATGCCACATGCCCTATAAGATCCTCTGAATCATAACGGCTATTAGCAACAGTTTCTCTACTGATTTCTTCAAGTAACTCGTGCGGTTGATTTACCGGAATATTCTGAAGCTGTTCCACAAAATACACAGACTGCGCCCGTTTAACGAAGTCACCTGACGCATATTGATTGAGCCCCCAGTACTGCACCTGTTGTTCGAAAGTTGTTTGCCGCTTAATTGCTTGTTTAGCTAGGTAAGTTGGTCCATCAGCACAAAGTACTTTTTCCTCCACACCTTTGGCCAAGTCTTTACGCTTTCGCTCTCTACACAACCAGTCACCGATGACATCAGGATCAGAAATGGCATCAAAATCGCTCAAAAAATACTGAAAGAGTGATTCAATAAACAAATTACTGCCGTTAGGGATAACAAACGAAATATCCCTGAGGAGTTCTCGATCGATATTAATAGCGCTACGAAGCTTTTGATTTGCAGTTAAAGCAATTGATAGTGCTCGCACATCAAATCGATCATCAATTCGAAATAGGTCGAAACGGTTTCTCGATAACAGATTAAAAAGCTTTGACCAAGCCGCTTCAAACTTGGGATTGTCCGTGCCTGCCTTTTTGGCAATGGCTTTCTGCTCAGCAGTTAATGCTTCGAGCACTTTCATATTTTTACGATAAGCTTCATCACTTAAGCAGAACTTCATAAGAATCCCCAATTAAGAGCCTTTAATACCCTTTTTCGCATTCTCGAAGTCTTCAATCTTGGGCTTTTTAACCGTAAAACGGATATCAATTCGTCGATTTTTGGCTCGCTGTTCTTCTGTTTCTTCGGTTAAATCGACTCTGCGAGTATCAGCGTAGCCACTCACCGAAAAGAGAAGCTGACCATTAAAGTTCTGGAGCTCATTCAGTTTAGGCTCTACTGGGATTTCGGTTTGCCACAGCTTCCAAATCGATACCGCCCTGTCGGCAGATAAACCCCAGTTACCTTTTCCGCGATACCAAATACCAACGCTGTCGGTATGCCCTTCCACAAACACGGTATCCAAGTACTTCCAACGTTTGTTGGTGGTAATTGCTTTATGCAGCGCGATGCCAATTGCTCTGACTTCGTCCTGCGTATGTTCATCTTCTGGCAAAGTATCTTTACCTGATTCAAAAGAGAGAGTGCTTTCAGGGATTCTCAATACAGTATGATTTTCGACAATTTCTACGTGGATATTTTGTTTATCCAAGTCATTCTGTATATCGGTTAGGATGTCTTTCCGGGCCTGTTCTGCTTTCTGTAACTCTTCTATGCTTGCATCAATTTTTTCTGACTTTTGGGTAAGCTCAATAATAAGCGCTACCGCTGCCAGAATAAAAATTACTAGTAGCCCGGACATCAAATCAGAAAAGGACATCCAGTATGGATTTTCTTCATCGACCTTTGAACCACCGCGATTGAATAACCTGTCCATGTGTTACCCCAATTTAACCTGCATCTCATCAACAACGCTGGAAAGTGCTTTAATTGCATTATTCATTTGCGTTGAATAATCGGTCACGGATTGCGACCAAATTTTTAAATGATCCGCGGTTTGGCCGTTAGCTTGTGTCGCATAGTCTTCGAGCATCTGAGTCATATTGCCGCTGAGTTGTTCTACCTCGCCTTTCAGATCGCCGATGAACTCTTTTTGCGTTGCTTTAAGTTCAGAGAATGTTGTACCGGCACTTTCAATCAAGCCATTGAGCTGCGTAGTTAACTCACTGAATCGCGAGACATCATTCATTAACTCTTCACGCAGGTTTTCCATTCTTTGCGCTGTCATCTGATTTTGGTTTGCCAAATCAGCCGTGCTTTCCACCGCTGCTTTAATTGCACCAGACAACTTATTACCTGCGTCGTTAACATGAGAGCTCAATACCCGCATATTATCTGCTGAAACACGCAGTTCTGTTGAAGACTCGCGCATGGCCTGTGTAGCCTGCGCACTGGCATCGACAGATGAATTAATGCTGTTTTGTAGCGTTTGCCCTTGAGCAATTAATTGTTTAACGGTAGCAACTTGATCGGCCACTGACTTTTCTACTGACTGAAGAATTTCATTAGAAAGTGTGGAAATCGCTCGGGTTTGTTGTTCTATCTTGGCATTACGTTCAGTTTCCAGCTGCGAAGAACGTTGTTCCCTTTCATCAAATGACTTAGTGAGACCATCGAGTTGGGCCTGCACAAAGTTACTTAGCATTTCACCTTGTTTACGCGAGTTTTCTACCAACTCATTTACCTGAGATTTGATTGTGGTTACTAATTCTTCATCCCGTTTTGCCGAAGCCTCTTCACGAGATTTCATCTGAGTCGACATTTCGCCTATTTGATTCTCGACGAAGGACGTTAATTTTTGGTGAATCGCTTCTGACTGCGATGATAGTCTGTTTACCTGATTTGAAATATCAGCAATCAAAGCTTTTTCACGTTCGCCTGAATCAGCTTGTGTCTTCTGTAATTGCTCAACAAAGCGGTTCATGGTGGTTTGCATAGCATCGACAGACTGGCTAACTTTAGAGGAGACATCATCGAGTGCCTGACGCTGTTGGTTTCCTGCTTGCCCAAACCCATCCATGAAGCTTTCGAGTAAACCTTCCAGAGCTTTTTGATTACCTTCGGATGTTTCGTCTACCAATTTATTGATTGCCGGAGCCATGATTTCGGAAAGACTGTTTTCTAAGCTGGTTTGAATTCCCTGAGTTGCAGTAAGCATAGCCTCTTGCATTTTCTCACCAATTTTCTCTGCTAAACCTTGCAGAACTTCTCGCGACTCTGAACTATTTTCTGAAATTCTCTGTAGTTGCTCTTCGGGACGAATTCTGGGGAAAAGCCAATCGACACGATCTTCTATAACCCTGATTTTACGGCGTATGAGTTGTTCACAGAATTTTTCGAAAAAGTTGAAAATCACACTTAAGGCTACACCCCATACCGATGTTAAAAATGCAATTTTGGCACCGTTGACAACTCCGGCTACACCTTCCTGCATTTCATTTACATCAACACCTGCTCCCAGCTTTAAGTCAGCAAGTCCCAACTGAAGGCCCATAAACGTACCGATAACTCCAAGAGCCGTTAGGAAACCCGGCACGGCTGCAATCAAGCGGTTCTCAGTAACGCTTCGAGCCAAGGTGTAAGAATTAAAAAAGTGTCCTGCGTCAAGCGTGTTTCGAAGTTCAACCTGATCACCGTTTTGAATCTCCACGAGTGTTTCATCGAACTCCATCCATAAAAAGCCAGTACTTTTATCCTTTTGCTTGGCCTGCTGATAGAGTTCCTCTCGCTTGCTTGCAACGTCTTCACGTTCAAGCGGTTTTAACATTTTTGTTAGCCAGTTAAGCTTGGCTCCAGTCACTAAACATTTGTAAATAAAGAAAAGAGCAAACACTATGGTTACAATTAGTAACAGCGCAACGAAAAGAGTGCTTAACTCTGAACCTGTCTGAGGGTTAACGGTTAATTGAGAAAAATCTGGAATCAGCCATGAAAGCTCAATTTGCTTTTCACTTGCCATTATTTAGTCCTTTTAATAGTTGCAATACTTCAAAAAGCTATGTTGTTTTAATAATGAAAAACATCCAAACTGTATACTAAAGTATAAAACGGATCTTTCATACAGATGAGACTGTAAGTAGTTACGAGAGATCACAATTTTCAAATCGTCTCTTCAAATTTCCCTCCAGCTCTTTTGGTATGTTATGGAGGACTTTTTTCTTTTCATACATATCATACTCTGAACCTTTTAAATCGCGGTGAATATGTACTATCCCATTGTGATCTAGGCTTATTAAGTCGAGATCAAAAAGCGTATGTATGTCGGCTCGAAGTAATAAGCCGTTATTCACTGAATAATTAGTTTCTTCTGAATGTGAAATAATGTGCGCAGCCTCAAGGATTGCTTCAACCTTGCAACCAGTGACACAGCATCGAGAATTAAATGCAGTCAACAAATCCTTCCTAAAAGCAGGTTGGCCACGTCTGGTTTTAATCTCTCTTAAAACTATTTTATCTTCTGCATTTCTTTCCTTTCCGGTTTCAGACTTGTTTGTATTTGGGTCTTTGGCGACCTTGGTATGCAACTTATCTAATTGTCCGTAAAAGTAGGAAACTAAATAACCACTTTTATCGATACGCTTCTCATCACTAGCTTTTTCCTCGGCAAGAATCGCACACCTAACACTTGCGCTCGGGTAATCTTTTACAAACTTTCCAGTCTTCAGATATTCGATAAACTGTTTTTCTGCCATCCCCTTATAGTTATCAGAACTACCGGTCAGCGAAACATCCAGAGTCTCTTCTTCTGAGCCTTTTTTGACAACAAATACTGGGTATACAGTCCTATATCCATTTTTTTCAATTGTAGAAATAGACCTTAGATGACGTAATTCAGTTTGCTTTGCCATTATTATTATCCTTTGTGAGCAACACATTTTAAAAACAAGTTTATTCTTTGAATATCCTCAATTTTATTCGGAGACCCATCTAGAAATTTATCACTGTACACAACAATCGCCAATGCCTTAGCTCGTGAAATTGCTACATTTAGTCGATTGATATTTAACAAAAAATCGACACCTCTTGGCGATTCCAGAGTTTAACTGCCAGTCATGGAAACTATACCAACAGAGTACCCAGCCATTGAGCTGAACATCAATATCTACTTTCGCTGAAAAAAATCATGTGAAACTCAGTTGTTCGTTGTCAGCTTTGCCCAAGTTACAATCCTCACAGAGAACCTGTAGATTGGCTATGTCGAGCGCCAAATGCGGATATTTTGAACGTGGTTTAATGTGATCTACATGTAGAACGGTTCCATGCTCAGTACCTGAGCCACAATAACTACAGGAACCGCCGGACTCACTTAATACTCTTAGCCGTAAAGCACGCCATGCCCTTGTTTGGTAAAAATTCGTTTCGGATTTTGTATTCACTGGCAACTGACATCGTGATTCAATAACCTTAGGTTCAGTATTAAAGCGATACATGATTGCCCGACCGTCGTTTGTTTCAAACCATTTACGCATACTTGTTATTGCTCTGGTATAGCTTTTATAGGTTTTGCGAGTCATTCTACCGGCTAATTCATAAGTCACTTCCACGCTCATTGTTCATCCTCCGATGCTAATAGAAGCGAATCAGCAATATCAGATTTTGCCAAAATATTTTCAGGAATATCGCTTTTAACCCTAACCCCCAGCTCTTTAAACTGTTCAGCTTGGCGAACTAAATTACCATTGCCAGTCCTTAAGGTTTTCATAGCATCATCAAACGTTATCTGTGCTGTATTTAACTGCCCTCCAAGCTTATCCATTTTCACTAAAAAGCCGCGCAGCTTGTCGTAAACAAGTCCGGCTCTCTCTGCGAGTTCAGCCGCTTTTTTATTTTGACGTTCAATAGTCCAGATACTCGACACGGTTTTTAACGTTGCCAGTAGCGTCGTAGGAGTAACAATAACGATATGCTTAGCAAAGGCCTCTTCAAACATCGTGAAGTCAGCCTGTAAAGCTACATTAAATGCAGGCTCAACTGGAACGAACATGAACACAAAGTCTGGCGATTGTAACCCCGTCAGTGACGGATAATCTTTCTCGTTAAGAGATTTTATATGCTGCTTCATTGCGCCAACATGTAACTTCAGCGCTCGCTCTTGTTCTTCAATAGAATCTGCTTGGCAATATTCTAGGAATGCATTAAGTGACACTTTAGAGTCAATAATTAGGTGCTTACCTTCTGGTAACTTTACAATGAAGTCCGGACGCTGATTTTTGCCCTCGTCTGTTTTGAAGTTGGCTTCTCGCTCGAATTCTTGACCTTTAATTAATCCACTAGATTCTAAAATTCGTTCCAGCTGTATTTCCCCCCAGTTGCCCTGAAGTTTCTTCTCGCCTTTCAGCGCTTTTGTCAGGTTATCAGCTTCATCGGTGATCTGTTGATTTAGCTTTCTGAGTTGCTTCAACTCTTCGCCCAACTTACTACGGTGGATTAAATCCTCTTTCTGGCTCTCCTCTACCTTGCGTTTAAATTCTCCGATTTCTGACTTAAATGGGGAAAGAATTTTTTCCAGAGACTCCTGATGTTGTGAACGAAAATCCTTGCCTTTCTGTTCGAGAACATCGCTCGCTAACGCTTTAAACTCTTGGGCCATTATAGTCTTAGCATCTTTCAAATCCTGAACAACCTGAGCATTGTGTTCGGCTTGCTTTTCAAGTTGCGTGCTTAACTGCGATACTTTCTGCTCTTTTTCTCGAAGTTCGGCAAGAAGAGTATCAATACGCTTATCCTTCATTTGCACTACAGTTTTAAGCTCTTGATTAGCGACCTCCAAAGATAACTTTGCTTCATGAGTTCTGGCCAATTCTTGTAATGATTCGGCTTGATGCTCAAGTTTCGACTTGGCATTGCCAAGCTCATCTTTGAGATTAACGAGGGATTTTTCAGACCCTTTTTGCTCGGAGGTTAAAGATGCAATTGTTAATTTTGCTTCAGCTAACTCTTCTCTGACTTCAAGTAACTGCTTAGCCTGCTGCTCTAGAGCGGCGACCTTGTTTTCCGAGTGCTCCAAGGCTACTTTTGATGCGTCCAATGAGGACTGCAATGATTGTATTTCTAAAGTATGACTAGAGTTCAATGAGTTTAACTTTATTGTTAGACCAACAATCGTCACAACAAATAAAACAGCCAACAAAATTGACGTAATAAAGTAAATATCCATGCTAATAATTCTCCTTAATGCTTATGAGCAGCAGTAATCACTGTTTCGTCGTCAGAAATAACAACGAAAATATTCTTTTGTACTTGCATAAACAGTGACTTTAATCGTTTGCTTAAAGAACGTTGGGTTTTCTTATCTAGCTGTAGCACGTAGGAGTTACCTTTCTGGCAGATCTCCATACCTAATGCTTCTAACACCAAAATAAGATCCGGTGTTATTCCCCGTTGCTGACAACGTTTATTTGCGTGATGAGATAGCGTCATGAGTCATTCCTCTTCGTTTACGAATTAGACTATATGTCGCCACTTGCGACAGTTAAACAACTGTAAACATACACATGTCGCCTAATCAGGCAGGATATGGTGTTTAAAATATTCGACTTTATATCCACAACAACATTTAAAGTATAAATTCAATTAGTTACACAAACACCAATTTATTACACTGTCGCATAAATATACACATCAATAAGTATTTTTTTGTCATCAAAGATAATTTGTGTTTTCATTTGGTAAGAATATATCGTCAAAAGAGACAGGTAATTTATGAAGTGGCCGTACAGATACGATCTACTACAACGCTATCGTTTGATTGAAATCGTTGCTATTTGGGAGGGAAAGCTAAACGCCGGTCACTTGATCGAGCACTTCGGTATTGGTCGACAACAAGCATCCAAAGACATTAATAATTACCTCAACGAAATCGCTCCGGGGAACCTTGAATACAATAGTTCGTTAAAAGGCTATGAACCCTCATCCGATTTCAAACCTGTTGTAACTTCTGGTGTTGTTGATGAATATTTACAGCTTGTTCAGAGAAACTCTGATTTAACATCTACTTTCGAAAACCTTGTACTTGGCTTCAATCATACAACCAGAGTCCCTTTACCCAGTTTTCAGATTAAACCTGAAGTACTAAGACCAATAGTTAAAGCCTGCCGTTTGGGAGAAAGGCTTGAGGTAGACTATCGTTCTGTTAATGCTCCAAATAAAGACGGAAGGATCATCGCCCCGCATTCGATTGTGCATTCAGGTATGCGCTGGCATGTTCGTGCTTATTGTGAGAAAAATCAGGAATTCCGAGATTTTGTCCTGACACGTTTTTTTGACATCCCGGAATCAGCGGGCAAAGCAACAATATCCCCTGAGAATGATGATTCGTGGCATACAAAGGTAAATGTATGCTTTAAGCCAGATCCTCGATTATCACTCGCGCAACAGGAAGTTGTTGCAAATGACTATGGTATGAAAGATGGCATTCTTGTCATAACCGTGCGAGCAGCTTTAGTCCACTATTTGCTCCAGATGATGAAAATAGATCCGAATATTTTGCATGGGAAACCCACGGCTCAACAGATTGTAATCGATAATTTGGAGGCAATTGAGAAGTGGTTGTTTAAATAATCCATTGTAAACATTCCCTTTAAAAATAACGCTACATTTTAAACAGAAGTAATTCAAACGTAGATTAGGTTCAGTAACCCCTCTGTGAAACATAAACAAACACCGCAGATTTACTTAGTATAGCTCTGAATTGACTGGAACATTAAGACGTGTAAATTACGGCAAGTACACATGGTGAGTACACATTTTCATATTGTTGGCATGGGATATCGCTGAAAGCGTGGAAGAGATTGGTCGGTGTGAGAGGATTCGAACCTCCGACCCCTGACACCCCATGACAGTGCGCTACCAGGCTGCGCTACACACCGACCGAAAGAGTCGACAAGTGTACTTATTTTTAGTCCGATTGCAACGCAAAAATCTGGCTAATGAATTGATTGTTGGATAAATGTGCAACCAAGCCAGCTTTTGTTAGTTTGGAATGAAAGACGGCCGGGAAATCCGGCCGTCTGAAGGTTTTAAAAGTAAGTATGTGCAGCAGCAAACAAGTTCTTTTAACGTTTAGAACAGATTGTGAGCCCGGATCCCCCGCCGCAATGGGGACGAATCGGCGAAAGAGTCCAGGCCCACGAACACGTATCTGCGTGCTACAGCGCTTTAAATCGCACTGCGGCTCCCCCCGCTGCCGACAAGAACAACTTGAGGCTGTCAGCACTGGTGACGTTTTGTTTCACAATGTCTATTTCATACGGGTTAGTCTGCCAGTCAGTTTTTTTCGTATCTCTGTAAATTTGCGCTTCAAAAGTCTTACCGGGTTCCAGGAAGTCCAGCTTCACATTTACCGTACGCGCGTCTTCGTTAGTAATGGCACCTAAATACCAGTCATTACCTGAATAATGGCGGTGTTGTTTTTCTTTACGCGCAATCACCACAAAATCCCCTACCTCACCTTGTAACGCAACGCTCTTTTCCCAGTCGGTGGGAACGTCTTTAATAAACTGGAATGGCGCGGGTTTAGCCTCGTAGTTTTCTGGCAGATCTGCCGCCATTTGAATAGGGCTGTAAATTACTACGTACTCGGCTAATTGCTTGGCAATTGTAGTATGTGGCCGCATGTATTTTGTGCGTCCGTGCTCTTCTGTACCGCCCTGAATAGGTGGATAGTCCAGGTCAAAAATCCCTGGCGTAAAGTCCATCGGGCCAGACAACATACGGGTAAACGCCAGCATTGGCACGTGCTCTGCCGGATTGGGTGATTGCCAGCCAGAGTTATATTCTTGCCCTCTGGCACTTTCACGGGCGATCCAGTTTGGATACGTGCGGCGCAATCCGGTGTCTTTTACCGACTCATGGGTATTAATGCTGATCTTGTACTTCGCCGCTGTACTTACATTGTGTACAAAGTGATTCACTACCGGTTGGCTATCGGTATATTCAAAGCGTTTTATGCCTTGTTCGTCGGTACGCTTTAAGGTTTGGCCGTGCGCCACATAACCGGTTTTGATTTGCTCAACACCTAAGCTTTCATAAAGAGCAAATCCATCTTCCATTTGGTTTTCGTAATTCGTGATACCGCCCGATGTTTCATGGTGACCAATTAACTTCACGCCTTTGCTTTTGCCATAGTCAGTGATTTTCTTTATGTCGAAGTCGGGGTAACTTTCAGTAAAGGAAAACAACTCAGAGTTTTGGATCCAGTCGCCATCCCAGCCCACGTTCCAGCCTTCCACCAGCACACCGTCGAAACCATGCTTTGCTGCAAAGTCCATGTACATCATGGTGTTTTCAGTGGTAGCCCCGTGCTTTTCACCTGAGCCCCAGGTATATTTCTGGATATGCATGCCCCACCAAATACCAATGTATTTGCCCGGTGTGATCCAATCTACTTCTCCTAATTTGTTTGGCTCATTTAGATTAAGCGTTAGATAAGAATTGATAAGACCTGCAGCATTAGGTGCAATTTGCACAGTACGCCAGGGAGTAGTGAAACTGCCTTGCTTACGCACTTTTGCACCGTCGGCTCGCGGAGCTAAATCGGCTTCAAAGCGGCCCAGATTCATGCGATTCAGGCTCATACCTGCATAATCCACTAGCGCGGCTTCGTGAATAGCCATATGTACGCCGTTGGCCAATTTGATGGTCATGGGTGTGCTGGCTTTATCCACGTCTTGCAAGCGGGTTTCGCGATACAGGTATTCTTGTCGCTCGTAGCCCTGCCCGGGGATCCAATAGGCTGTAGAGGTATGTGAATCAACAATGGAGAACTCGGTCATTTCACGAGTAATAGTGCGCGGGCCATCTGCATCTACGTGGTAGCGAAAGCCAATACCATCGTCAAATACACGAACCTGAACGTTAAAAGCGTTGTCTGCATCGCCTTTCTCACTGAATTTCACCACTAACTCGTTATAGTGATTGTTAATTAATCGCTGTTCACCCCAGGGCTGCTCCCAGGTTTCATTGGCGCTATCGCGGCTCACTTCCTTCAACAAAAGCTGTTTGTATATGGGTTTTGCTTCCGCGAAGGTGAACCCTAGCCTGCCAGGACGCATAAGTTCATCACCGTTATAGGTAACGGTATATTGAGCGAAGCCACTGTCATCCGAAAAGGTAAACTGAATCGATTTATCGGGCGATGACACAGACAACTCCGCCGCAGCCAGTACCGGGCTTAACAGACAGCTCATAAGCAATAGTGCGCGCATAGGTTTCTCTTAACAATTTAAGTTCACAGTGAATAACACACTAGATCACTTAATCGATTAAGTAAAGAAAATAGCGCAACAAATAAACATTATTTTAACAAGTAAGACCATTGAGTTTGCTTATAGAAACGCACTGGATACCGCAACATATAAAGGCTACACAAATGGAGAGTGCTGTTTTTACAATCCGCAAAACCAGCACATTAAAGGGGGTAATATAAATTTAAAAAACGAACGTTTAAGATTGGGAGTCTGAACTAATGCGGCTTGCCACTGCGCCCGCTTGCCCCTTGTACTTAGCATCCAAGCGGGCATTGTAAGGTTTTTCAGCCGGACGGCTTAACACTTCAAAACTTAACGCCCCAATTTTCATCATGGGGCGAAGTGCCAGTGGCAACTTGCCGCTGTTATAGAATTCCAGCACGATATTGCCCGACCAACCCGGATCAATGCGGTGTGCGGTTACGTGCACCATCAATCCCAATCGCGCCAATGAGGAACGGCCGTCTAACCATCCCACAATGTTATCTGGCAACGTCACCGATTCATGGGTGATTGCCAGTGCAAGTTCACCGGGGTGAAGAAAGAATGCCTTGCCTTCGGGCAATACAATTTCGTCACTCATTACCGATTCCAGTGCTGCCTGAACCTCGGCTTTCGGTCCACTTAAATCAATGAATGGCGCAGCGTGATCTTCGAATACGCGAAATTTGTTACCCAAACGCAGATCCACTGTTACGCCACTGATGTGCTCGTAGCCGGGCTGGGGATCAATCCGGATTTTGCCAGATTGCAAATGGTCGTAAATGTCGCGATCGCTTAAACGCATAGAACTTCTCTGTATTGGCTATTGATAACGTGAATCGTTAACGGCAATAGATTACTTATGGGTGCGTATTATGCGGTGCGCATTGCGATCAATCAATCTGTATTAATGCTATTTCGCCCCGCGAGCTATTCGCGAGCCATATGCAAACCATCCGAAAACCCTTTTATCTAGCTATTTACCGGATTAAACGCGATGGGTTCGCCTTTGATATGTTTAGAACCATGCTGTGATACCGGCACGGTTAATGCCAACTGCATCGACACCGCTCTGGCCATGGCGCGATAAGCGTCAGACAACACATGGTCCGGTTCACTCACTAACAATGGCTTGCCAGTGCCTGCGTGTTCACGAATAGTGGTATTGAGGGGTAACGCGCCAAGTAAAGGCAATCCATAGCGTTCAGCCAGCGCTTGTCCACCGTCTTTGGCAAAAATGTAATCTTTGTGGCCACAGGCCGTGCACTGGTAATAACTCATATTTTCTACCAGTCCCAGTACCGGGATATTCACTTTGTTGAACATCGCAATGCCTTTTTGGGCATCGGCCAACGCCAGATCCTGTGGCGTTGTCACTACAACGGCGGCAGTTAGTGGCACTTGCTGCGCCATGGTGAGCTGCACATCGCCTGTGCCTGGCGGCATATCCACAATCAGATAATCCAAAACTGGCCACAGGGTTTCATTTATCAGTTGCGCTAGTGCTTTGCTTGCCATCGGACCACGCCAAATGGCAGCATCTTCGGCTGGCACCAGATAACCAATAGAATTGGCTACCAATCCATACGCCTGAAGCGGCTGCATATGCTTGTTATCAGCCGTTTGCGGCCGTTCACGGGTATTTCCCAGCATAATTGGCACAGATGGGCCATAGATATCTGCATCCAGAATACCCACTGTTGCGCCTTCCTGAAGTAATGCACAGGCCAAATTAATGCTGGTTGTTGATTTACCTACCCCGCCTTTACCCGATGCTACAGCCACAATATTACGTACATTGGTAACCGGTGGCCTCAGGGTTTGGCCACTTTGAATGGTTTGATTCAGCGTGACTGAAAAGCCATGGTGTTTTGATTCGTTCAACGCGTGTTGTATATACGTTTCAATGTCTGGCCACTGAGTTTTGCACGCAAAGGGAAACGTTATCTGAACATGCCTATCGTTTAACTGACACCAACCGGCCGACTCTGCCGTTTCCACTGAGAAATAGCTGGCCAGTTTTTCAGCAACAAATTGAACCACAGCATCAGGTTTTTTAGCTTTACCGGAAAAAAACATGGGTTACCTGCAAATTTAAGGGTTTTACAACATTACTTAATGCAAAAAAAGCGCATTTCCGCTAGTATTTGCGCCATTTCCATTAGCTTAAAAGCCGAACAATAATAGTCTATGTCAGAACAGAGTCAGCTTCCCCAAGGCAAGCGCCGTATTTTGGTAACCAGTGCGTTACCTTACGCCAATGGTTCCATTCACCTGGGCCATTTACTTGAGCACATCCAAACCGATATCTGGACACGTTTCCAGCGTCTGCGCGGACACGAATGTTACAGTGTTTGTGCCGACGATGCACACGGTACGCCGGTGATGTTAAAAGCCCAGGAACTGGGCATCACCCCGGAAGAAATGGTGGCTCAAACTCGCGCAGAGCATCATCAGGACCTGCTCGACTTCCATATTGATTACAACAACTATTATGTTACGCATTCACCGGAAAATCAGCATTACTGCGAAGAGATTTACCGCCGTTTGGATGCCGCTGGCTATATTAGCAAGCGTACCATTAACCAGTTGTTCGATCCGGAAAAGAACATGTTCCTGCCGGACCGTTTCGTAAAAGGTACCTGCCCTAGCTGTAATGCAGACGATCAGAACGGCGACAGCTGTGATGTCTGTGGCGCAACTTACAGCCCAACAGAAATGAAGAACCCGCGTTCAGTGGTCTCGGGCGCAACGCCAGTGCTAAAAGAATCTGAGCACTTCTTCTTCGACCTGCCGCAGTTTGAAGGCATGTTGAAAGACTGGATCCGTTCGGGTGCCATTCAGGAAGAAATGGCTAACAAGCTACAAGAGTGGTTTGAAGATGGCTTGCAACAGTGGGATATCAGCCGTGATGCCCCTTACTTTGGTTTTGAAATTCCTGGCGCACCTAACAAGTTCTTCTACGTGTGGGTAGATGCCCCGGTTGGTTACATGGCCAGCTTTAAACACTTCTGCGACAGCAACAATGTCGATTTCGACAGCTTCTGGAACAAAGATTCCGACGCTGAGCTTTACCACTTTATTGGTAAAGACATCACCTATTTCCACTGCTTGTTCTGGCCAGCCATGCTGGAAGGCGCGGGTTTCCGTAAGCCTACTGGCGTTAACATTCACGGTTTCGTTACCGTTAACGGCGCGAAGATGTCGAAGTCTCGCGGAACCTTTATCAAAGGCCGCACGTACCTTGACCACCTGGACCCGGAATACCTGCGCTACTACTTCGCGTCTAAACTGGGTGATGGCGTAACGGATATCGACCTGAACTTCGAAGATTTTGCACAAAAAGTGAATTCTGACCTGGTAGGCAAAGTAGTGAATATTGCCAGCCGCTGCGCCAGCTTTATTACCAAGCGTTTCGACGGCAAGTTGTCTGATAACGTGCTTGAGCCTGAGCTGGTTGCCCAATTCCAAAACGCTGCTGAGCCAATTGCGGCGCTATTCGAAAAGCGCAAGTACCATCAGGCAGTTCGCGAGATCATGGCGCTGGCCGATAAAGCCAACCAGTTTATCGACACCAATGCACCATGGGTTACCATTAAAGATGAGAGCAAACAGCAGTTTACTCATGACGTATGTTCACTGGGCATTAACCTGTTCCGTATTCTGGTAACGTATCTGAAGCCAGTGCTGCCCATTCTGGCAGACAAAACAGAAGCGTTCCTGAACGACACGCTAACGTGGGCAAGCAGCCAAACAGTGCTTACCGGTCATGCTATCGAAAAATTCAAGCCTATGATGCAACGGGTAGAGATGGATAAAATTGAAGCCCTGGTTAACGCATCAAAGGAGAGCCTGACAGCCAAGCCTAAAATCGATCCAAACAGTCCACTGGTAAAAGATCCAATCAGTGAAACCATTACTTTTGACGACTTTGCGAAAGTTGACCTGCGTATCGCCCGCATTGCAAAGGCGGAACATGTGGAATCTGCCGACAAACTGTTGCGCCTGGAATTGGATTTAGGTGGTGAAACCCGTCAGGTATTCGCTGGTATCAAGTCGGCTTACGCACCTGAAGATCTGATTGGAAAGCATACCGTTATGGTTGCCAACCTGGCCCCTCGCAAGATGCGCTTTGGTATGTCAGAAGGCATGGTACTGGCTGCCGGCCCCGGCGGTAAAGAACTCTACATACTTGAGCCTCATGAAGGCGCCCAACCAGGTATGCGCGTTAAGTGATAAAAACCGCCAGGTTTTTATCATCCCGGAATGTCCATTGGACATGTCCGGGATCTACTCAAACACCCCGCTGTAATCAATAGCCCTGCGAGCATTGCCACAAGATCCCCGCCTTCGCGGGGATGACGGTAAATGAAAGCGCGGGGATGACGTTTGAAAAATTGAGGATGACCCCAAATACGGTCATCCCGGGCTCGACCCGGGATCTACTTAAACACACCGCTGTAATCAATAACCTCTGCACGTAACGCCACAAGATCACCGCCATCGTGGGGATGACGGTAAATGAAAGCGCGGGGATGACGTCAAGAGGAAGCTTAGGGATGACGTTTGAAAAATTGTGAAGGAAACTCAGGGATGATATTTAAAAGATTGTGGATGAATGTAGAAAGATTAGGTACGTATGCCGAAAAATTGCGCTCGTCGATTAGAATTTTAAGAACGCGTTTGCGACGTTACATCGCGCATACTTGCGCCAACGGTTGAAAAACGCGGTTTTACTTTCCAATTCGCCTTCACGGTTGTCATAGGAATTGTGCGTTTACGGGCCAGAAGCACGTAAACAGATGAGCACCACGGGCAATGTTTACTGCACCATTGTTGCCATGCTGCAGGCTGTTTAGCGGCCTGACTGGCAAACAGCATAGAAAATAAAATATGCCGGTGTTCAACCACTTCAAATCCCAATAGTTGTAACCAGTCTTTTATGCGACCGGCAGAAAAGAAGCGCGCGGAATGCAGTACATTGCCGTTTTTAATAGGTAAAAAGCGCGCCACTCCGGTTAAACTGAAGGGATTGAAGCCACTTATGATCACATACCCGTTGGCGGTGATCACCCTGTCTACCTCACGCAAAATCTCGTGAGGATCCTGCGCAAAATCCAATTCATTTGCCAACAGCACACCATCAATACTGTTCTCCACATAAGGCAGGTTGTCTGAGCGCGTAATAATACCGGAGAATTCTGAGGCTATTTGCGTTTGTTGGATGTGATGGCGAATAGAACAATCTGGCAGGACCAATTCACTGCTAAGATTGCCTAGTTTCAGCATGTGATAACCAAATACCCGCTGGCTGAGCTCGTTACATACCTGCTGAATAACCAGTTTTAATTCTTCCCCTCCCGGTAATTCAGACCAGCGTTGAGGATAGTGTGGCGGTTTTGAACGAAACGCAGATTTCATAGGGCGCTGAAATACATCCTTTAGGGTTTAATAGGCTGCACGTGTTGCATGCAACAGCACAACTTTATAGTATCTGGCTATTGAAATACAGCCATTGAAAAAGCCATGACGAATGCACCGGGATTTCCTGAACAGGTTAATGTGACGCCCATTCCGGCGTTTAACGACAACTACATATGGTGTTTGCATAACAACTCGCATGCAATCGTCGTTGATCCGGGTGATGCCGACCCTGTGTTGGCTTTTTGCCGGCAACAGGGGCTTACCCTGTCAGCCGTTCTGATTACCCACCACCATCGCGATCACACCGGCGGCATTGCATCTCTGTCAGCCGCGGTTAAGGATTTGCCGGTGATTGGCCCCCGCGGTGGGCATATCAGTGGGATTACTAAATCTGTTGCTCAGGGTGACATGGTAAAACTCCCAGCCATTGATTGTGAGTTTTCGGTATTGGAAGTTCCGGGTCACACACTGGACCATATCGCTTATGTGGGTCACAATGCGCTGTTCTGCGGAGATACGCTGTTTGCGGCGGGGTGTGGTCGGTTGTTCGAAGGCACCGCAGAACAAATGCACCGTTCACTGAATAAAATTAAACGCCTGTCACCCGCTACCGCCATTTACTGTACGCATGAATATACCCAGGCGAATGTTAAGTTTGCCCTGGTGGTCGATACTGATAATCCCAAACTACAGGCGTATTCTGAATGGGTAAACACAACCCGGAACAATAATTGCCCCACTCTGCCTGCCGATCTGGCCACACAGCTCGCTATCAACCCGTTTTTGCGTTGTGATAATGAAGCTGTTGCAAAAAGCGTCAGTCAGTTTGCCAATACGGAACTTTCAGATGAAATTGCCGTCTTTAGTCAGCTAAGGAAATGGAAAGATAACTTTTAAGTTCTTCATCTTTAGTTCTATTTCTTGCTCAAAATACAGGCGATGTTAATCAACGGGATGCATTAAATCGCCAATTTGCGTACACTGGCGTTTGCCTCAATCGATCAAAGGGTAAGTTTTTACATGAAGTTGAAGTTGTCTGTGCTGTCCATCATGGTTACGTCGCTGCTTGCGGGCTGTCAGTTAACAGGCCCGGATCATGAAGATACCGCACTATCAGACAACCGCACCACGTGTGAAATAGCCCATACCGACATTAACGATCAGGCCGACTGCGAACTGGCTAACGAAGGCGTGATTGAAGTGATGCACCCTTCGGAAGAAGTGGAGGTGGATTTAGATCAAACATTAGATGACGTTGAACCCGGCATTGTATCTGATGTGTGGCGAAGAGCCAGTAATCAGTTTCAGTTTGACATCCCCGACAATGAGCGCATTGCCATCCAACGCGATTGGTATTTAAAGCACCCGGCGTATATGGAACGCGTATCCAAGCGCGCCAAACCTTTTATTCACTATATTGTGCAGCAAATTGAAGAACGTGAAATGCCTCTGGAACTGGCGTTGTTGCCAATTGTGGAGAGCGCCTTTGATCCGTTTGCGTATTCGCATGGCAGAGCGGCGGGCATGTGGCAATTTATTCCGGGTACCGCATCTCGCTTTGGTATTCAGCAAACCTGGTGGTACGACGGCCGCCGGGATGTAGTGGCATCAACCGATGCAGCACTGGATTACCTGACTTATTTGAATGACATGTTCGACGGTGACTGGCTGCATGCACTGGCAGCCTATAACAGTGGTGAAGGACGTGTTGGAAAAGCCATAAAGCGCAATGAAGACGCCGGTAAGTCTACTGATTTCTGGTCGCTGGACTTGCCCAAGGAAACACGTGCTTATGTGCCAAAACTATTGGCCCTGGCCGACATTCTGAAAAATCAGAATGACTATGAGTTTGAGTGGCCTGAAGTAGAAAATGAACCCGTTATCACTACTGTCGATATTGGTTCGCAAGTTGATTTGGCTTTTGCCGCTCAGCTGGCCGACATGGATTTAAAATCGCTACACGCACTGAATCCGGGCTTTAACCGATGGGCTACCGATCCCGAAGGTCCACATCGCTTAGTATTGCCATTAGACAAAGCAGACAGCTTTTCAGAAGCGTTGGAAAACGTTGAGCAAAATGACCGCTTAAACTGGGTGCGTCACAAAGTAAAATCGGGCGATAGCCTGTTAAAAATAGCTAAGGAATACCACACTACGGTTGACGTAATCAAAAGTGTAAACGAAATGAAGGACAACATGATCCGCGTAGGTGAGCACATAATGGTGCCCGTTGCGCTGAAAAAGCTGGATGCCTATTCGTTGTCGGAAGATCAGCGACTGGTTAACACACAAAACCAGAAACGCGGCAGTTATCAGCTTACTCATGAAGTGAAATCAGGTGATACCCTGTGGGATATCAGCCGTAAATACAACGTGAACACGCGTTCGTTAGCAAAATGGAATGGCATGGCGCCTACCGATCCACTTATGCCGGGAAAAAACCTGGTTATCTGGGTAAATGAAGCCAACGATGAACAAAAACGCGACGCTATCATGCGCACACTTACCTACACAGTAAAGAGTGGCGACTCGCTGGCCCGCATTGCGCAAAAATTTAATTTGCGCACCAGTGATATTACCAAGTGGAATAAGCTGAACCCGGATAAATATCTGCAACCGGGGCAAAAACTTACGTTGCATGTTGACGTGACCCGCCTTAAAAACGTTGGCTAAGGATCAGGTAACCCATGTTAAGGATTAACCGGGAGAATCTGCGAAATAGTCACGAGGGGCCCTGGTTACTGCTCGACTTAGTCATGCTGGGCCTGCTGTTTTTAAACCTGCTGTTTTTATTGTTTGACGGCCTGTATGGCACAGCGTTTGTTCATGACACGCTGAATAGCTGGTCTCCTGCGTTTGTGAGTTTCTACGAGCCGATCCACCGTAATTTTATACTGGTGGATTTAATCTTTATTACGCTTTTTCTAAGTGAATTCTTCCTGCGTTGGGCAGTGGCCATAAAACGTAAAGAACACCTGCGCTGGTACTTTTTTCCTTTTCTACGATGGTATGATTTAGTAGGTTGTATCCCCTTAGGGGGCACCCGTATCTTCCGCTTTTTGCGGATATTTTCAATTTTGTATCGATTGCACAAACACCAGATCATCGACCTCAACCAAACCGCGTTGTACCGGTTTATAGCCTTTTATTACGATGTATTTGTAGAAGAACTCAGCGACCGGATTGTGGTAAAAGTGCTCTCAGATGCACAGCAGGATATCGCAGCGGGTTCACCATTGATTGAGGATATTACCCAAAACGTGCTGGCCCCTCGCCGTCCGGTGATCAGCAATTGGGTGTCGGGAATTGTAAACCACTTTGGTCAGTCTATTGGCGACAGCAAACATGGCGATGTTATTCGACGCCATGTAAAAAACAGTGTTGGAAAGGCCGTGCGCGACAACGCACAAGTTAACACGTTGTCGTTTGTCCCCGTGCTAGGTAAAACCATTGAAAACACGTTGGAACAAGCGGTTACCGATATTGTAACAGCATCAATAATCAATTTATTGGCCGATCTAAAACCCAACGATATTGAAGAGTTTCTGGCACACGGTTTAACCGATTTCACCCCCTCAGAAGAAAACCTGGAAGACGAATTTTTAAAGGTAGTAAACGAATGCCTCGAAGCCATTAAAGGGCACGTTTCACAACAACGCTGGAAATCGCATTTACTGGAAAAGCAGCAACAAAAACAAGCGGCCAACATGGCTGAAGACAGGGACAATCGCGATGCTTAAGCACCTTGAATTAAAAATTCCACCCGTGGTGATTTTTCTGTTGGCGTTAATAGCTACCTGGTATGTCAGTGACTTTGGCTGGTTGCCGTTGCCCTACCTGTTGCGTCCACTCGGCTTTGTCATTTTTGTTGCTGGCGGTTTTATTGGTATCGCAGGTGTAATTGCATTCAGGCAGCACAAAACCACGGTTAATCCGCATAAAATTGAAAACGCCAGTAATCTGGTAAGCAATGGTATTTTTAAATACACCCGCAATCCCATGTATTTGGGATTAGTTGTAGGGGTAATCGGCAGTGCGTTTATTTTTCGCGATGCGAGTGGGTTTGTTTTCGCAGTGCTGACTTGTCTGTATCTACAGCGCTTCCAGATTCAGCCCGAAGAACGCATGATGCACCAACTTTTTGGGGAAGAGTTTGCCCGCTATTGCAAACGGGTAAATCGTTGGCTGAGTGTGTCAGCCAACGATTAGCGCAAACTGTTAGTGTTACTGGCGACGCCAGGTCGTGCCCTGAGCACCATCTTCTAACACAATGCCCATTGCGGTGAGTTTGTCTCTGGCCGCATCAGCTGCGCCCCAGTCTTTGGCTGCTCGTGCATCGTTACGTGCTTTGATCAATGCTTCAATTTCTGCTGCATCATCATCACCACCCGATTGCAGGAAGGCTTCCGGATCGCGTTGCAAAAAGCCTAAAATACCGCCGATCCCCTTTAAAACAGCAGCCAACTTGCCGGCTTCTTCGGCGTTGTCTTTTTGTTTATTGAGGTCGCGGGCCAGGTCAAATAACACTGAATACGCCTCAGGCACGTTCAGATCGTCATTCATCGCAGCTTCAAATCGCGCTAAATAACCACCGTAACTCAGGTCGGTAACACTATTCACATTCACACCACGCAAGGCGGTATACAAACGTTCTAATGCTGATTTGGCCTGATCGATGTTGTCCTGGGAATAACTCAACTGGCTGCGATAGTGCGCAGACATTAGGAAAAATCGCAGAATTTCAGCATCGTGCTCCGCCAGTACATCGCGTAACGTAAAAAAGTTACCCAAAGACTTGGACATCTTTTCGTCGTTAACCTGTACCATGCCGGTGTGCATCCAGGTGTTTACGTACGGCGTATCGAACGCGCAGCAGCTTTGTGCTACTTCGTTTTCGTGGTGAGGGAAAATCAAATCTGACCCGCCACCGTGAATATCAAAATGTTCGCCCAGATGCTTGTGATTCATTGCGCTACATTCTATATGCCAGCCAGGACGTCCCTCGCCCCATGGCGATGTCCAGCTTGGCTCGCCTGGTTTTGCTGTTTTCCACAACACAAAATCAAGCGGATCATCTTTGCCTTGAGCCACTTCTACCCGCGCACCCGCTTGTAGTTGTTCCAGGTTCTGACGGCTTAGTTTGCCATAGTCGTTGTATTTACTTACATCAAACAGTACATCACCACTGTCGGCCTGATAGGCAAAACCCTTGTCCATTAAGCGCTGGATCACGTCGATGATCTCACTCATGTGGCCGGTAACCCGTGGCTCTGCATCAGGCACCAGCAGGTTTAATGCTGCAAAGTCCTCGTGCATCATACCAATAGTGCGTTCGGTAAGCGCCTCGGCGGTTTCGTTATTGGCGTTGGCCCGGGCAATAATTTTGTCGTCAACATCGGTGATGTTGCGTACGTACTTCACATCGAAATTCAGATGACGCAGGTAACGCACCAGCACATCAAAACTCAGATACGTACGGGCATGGCCCATGTGTGACAGGTCGTATACCGTTATGCCACACACATACAGCCCCACCTTCCCTTCTACCAGCGGCTGGAAGCGCTCTTTCTGTCGGGTTTTGGTGTTAAACAGCTGTAACATAACGATAGATTCCTTAGTAACCTTAAATTTGGTGCCGAAGTTTAGCATTGTCGGGTTTGAGTTGCTACGCTTTAACGGTACCGTGGCATTTAAGGACTTTTAGCATTGCGTCAATTGGGCTACTATTGCTGCAACTGATTCAGTGACCCAACAATAAGGTTAATTACTATGGTGACATTAAAAACAAATTACGGCGATATAACCCTGGAACTGTTTGCCGATAAAGCACCTAACACTGTTGAAAACTTTTTGTCTTATGTAAAAGACGGCTTTTACGACGGTACTATTTTTCACCGCGTTATCGATGGTTTTATGATCCAGGGCGGCGGTATGACTGCCGACATGGAACAGAAAAGCACCAAAGCGCCCATTAAAAACGAGGCCAATAACGGCGTTGCCAATGCCGCAGGCACTATTGCAATGGCCCGTACCAATGATCCGCATTCTGCTACTGCTCAGTTTTTTATTAACGTAAAAAACAACGATTTTCTGAACTTCAGCAGCGAATCAATGAACGGCTGGGGATACTGCGTATTTGGTAAAGTATCCAGCGGTATGGATGTAGTTGAAAAAATCAAAAATGTAAGAACGGGCAACCACGGCTACCACCAGGACGTACCGGTTGAACCTGTTGTTATTGAAAACGCGGTCATCAGCGAATAAGATGCACGCCAATTGCATAGCGTAAGGGAGTCCTGTGGCTCCCTTTTTAATGCCAACAGACTGATTTTACATGCCATTTACCTATTTCATTGCTGACATTCACTTAAGCGCAGAGCGCGAAGATATTACCCGGTGTTTACTGGAGTTTCTCGCTACTGATGCCGTACAGGCTGAAGCACTTTACGTGCTGGGTGATTTATTTGAGTTTTGGTTAGGTGATGACGATGTAACGCCCTTGTCAGAACAGATCGCAAGTGCATTTAATGCCCTGTCGCAGTCTATCCCTGTTTACTTTATCCATGGTAACCGCGACTTTGCAATCCGTCAGGGATGGGCGAATAAAGCCGGCATAACGTTACTTCCGGAACAATACGTTATTGATTTATACGGTGAGCCAACGCTTCTCATGCATGGTGATGAATTGTGCACGCTGGATGTGGCCTACCAGAAGTTCCGCAAAAAGGCCCGTGGATGGTGGTGGCCCAGATTAGTTGGCGCTCTGCCCTTGTGGCTTAGACGAAAACTTGCTCAACGCGGCAGAAAAACCAGTCAGAAGAATCAGCAAAAACTCACCGCTGAAATCATGGATGTCACACAAGAAGAAGTGGTAAAAGCAATGGCGCACCACAAAGTAACCAGAATGATACACGGGCATACACATCGCCCAAACATTCACTCGCTGACCGTAAACAATAAGCCCGCGCACCGCATTGTACTGGGCGACTGGTATACACAGGGCAGCGTATTACGCGTTAGCGCTGTTGACGTAAATTTAGAAAAACGACAGTTTAATTAAGCCCTTTTTGTAATAAAACTGCCAAGCTTTAGTAAGATTTCTGCCAATAAACCTTCATCTTGGTTTCAATTAACATTCATAAACCCCCTCTAGGATATCTGCACTCGGATGCCAAACCAATGTGCTGATTTTCAATCAGTTCTCTATAGGCATTTCCGACGAATCTCGTTTCAGCGGAAAAAACTGCTGCAACATATAAAAATGACAAGTCACTATTGGGAATATCACAATGAAACTGAACTGGAAACTCACTGCCAGTGCTGTTGCTATGGCTGTATCTTCAGGGCTACAAGCTGATGTTCTGCCCACTTACCAGGCAGAAAGTGCGTGGTTTACTGACGCGCAATCGAAAATCGAACACAAGCTCGAAGTAAACAATAAATTCAAAGCAAAGAACGTAATTTTGTTTGTAGGCGACGGTATGGGCGTGTCAACGCTTACTGCAGCGCGGATCCTGAAAGGCCAGAATGCCGGTAATTCCGGTGAAGAAGGTTATCTTAGCTTTGAAGAATTCCCTCACTCTGCGTTAGTGAAAACCTACAACGTTGATGCACAAACACCTGATTCAGCAGGCACCATGACAGCCATGATGTCAGGTTTAAAAACCGATGCTGGCGTAATTGGCGTAGACGAGGACATCGAGCGCGGTAACTGTGCCACGGTAGCAGGTAACGAAGTGGTTACCGCACTGGAGCTGGCCGAAATTAAAGGTCTGTCTACCGGAATCATTTCCACTGCGCGTATTACTCACGCGACACCAGCTGCAACCTATGCAAAATCTGCTGATCGCAACTGGGAAGATGATGGTGACATGCCAGAAGAAGCAATTGCAGCAGGTTGTACTGATATTGCCGACCAGTTAGTAAACTTTGAAAGCAATCTGGAAGCGCGTTACACCGGTATCGATGTAAACGGTATCGAAGTGGTATTTGGTGGCGGCCGCCGTTCGTTTTTACCGAAGGATGCAGCTTTTAACAGCCCGGACGCTGTGAGTTCAGTTGAAGGCGACCGTATGGATTCTCGCGACCTGACTGCTGAATGGCAATCCATGTATGAAAACGGCGTGTACATCTACGACCAGACTGGTTTTGATGCCATCGACACCGAAATCACAGAGCGTGTATTTGGCTTGTTTAACGAATCTCACATGCAATATGAAGCAGACCGTGCCAACGATATCGCAGGCGAGCCTTCTGTTGCTGAAATGACAGAAAAAGCTATTGGCATTCTGGACAACAACGACAAAGGGTTTTTCCTGATGGTTGAATCTGGTCGTATTGACCATGGTCACCATGCGGGCAGTGCCTACAACGCACTAACTGACACACTGGCCTTCGAAGCAGCAGTGAAAGCGGCATACGACAACACCAACCCGGACGAAACGCTGATTTTGGTAACCGCTGACCACAGCCACGTATTTACCATTGCCGGTTATCCCAAACGCGGCAACCCGATTCTGGGCAAAGTGGTTAACGTAGGCTCTGATGTACCAGCCACTGCTGCTGATGACATGCCCTACACCACATTAGGCTATACCAATGGTTTAGGTCATCAGGATCTGGGCACAGAAACGGATGCAGATGCAGTGTATGCCTATGAAGCCAATGCGGGTCGTAAAGATTTAACTAACGTTGATACCACTGCTTCAGGCTATCACCAGGAAGCCTTGATTCCACTTGGTTCTGAAACCCACGCGGGTGAAGACATTTCTTTGCACGCTACTGGCCCAGGCAGTCAACTGGTGCAAGGTGTAGTTGAGCAAAGTGTCGTATTCCACCTGATTAATCAGGCTTTGGATCTGGTAGAAGAATAAGCGGAGTTATAACCATGAATGTATTTAAACTAAGTGTTGTTGCCGCTGCCGTAATCGGATTGAGCGCATGTTCTTTAGACGGCGATGATGGCAAAGACGGTGTAAATGGTACCGACGGCGTAACCAGTCTGGTTGTGCAAACGGAATTAGCAGTTGGCGATGCAAACTGCCCGAATAGCGGTGTACAAATCGATTCAGGTTTAGACAGCGATAACGACGGCGCGTTATCCGATTCTGAAATCAGCTCAACCAGCTATGTGTGTGTTCCCGCAGCCTCATCAGTTGATTCATCAGAATTGCTAACCTCGTTAAACAACGACTGGTTTGTTGAAGCTGCAGCCGAAGTAGAAGCCAACAAAACAGTTTGGTTACAAGCAACTGGTGCGTTATCCACCAGTAGCATTAACAGTAATAACGTAGTGGTAACCAGCAAGGCGGACTTACAGCGCACAGTTACGTCTCTGCGCGGTCAGGCAAAGAACATCATTTTGTTCATTGGCGACGGCATGGGTGTATCTACCGTTACTGCAGCGCGTATTCTTGATGGTCAGATGAAAGGCCTGGACGGTGAAGAGAACCAGCTGAGCTTCGACAAATTCCCGTTTGCGGGACTGTCTAAAACCTACAACGTTGATGCACAAACACCTGATTCAGCCGGCACTATGACAGCCATGATGTCTGGTGTAAAAACGGACGTGGGTGTAATTGGGGTAAGCGAAGACATCGAGCGTGGCAATTGTTCTACTGTTGCCGGAAACGAACTGGTAACGGCCCTTGAACTAGCGGAGATCGCTGGCAAATCAACGGGTGTAATTGCCACTGCCCGTATCACTCACGCAACACCAGCGGCGACGTATGCCAAATCAGCAGACCGCGACTGGGAAGACAATTCAGACATGCCAGCTGAAGCATTAGCCGCTGGCTGTAAAGATATTGCCGACCAGTTGGTGCACTTTGAAGCCAATCTGGAAGCGCGTTTTGACGGTGTTGACGTAGACGGTATCGAAGTGGTTATGGGTGGCGGACGTCGTCATTTCCTGCCCAAAGATGCCAGCTTTAACAGCCCGGATGCAGTGAGCTCGGTGGAAGGTGATCGCACAGATGGTCGTGATTTAACAGCGGAATGGTCTGCCATGTACACCACAGGTACTTATGTGTATGACCAGGCTGGCTTTGACGCCATCGATACAGAATCAACCAGTAAAGTGTTTGGTTTGTTCAACGAATCACACATGCAGTACGAAGCTGACCGCGCAAACGATATTGCCGGCGAACCTTCGTTAACCGAAATGACTGAAAAAGCCATTCAGGTATTAGATAACAACAGCAAGGGCTTCTTCCTGGTAGTTGAATCTGGCCGTATTGACCACGGTCATCACGCGGGCAGTGCCTATAACGCCCTTACCGACACTGTTGAACTGGCAAATGCAGTAGCGGCAGCGGATGCCATGACCAGCGACGATGACACCTTAATCATTGTTACCGCCGACCACAGCCACGTATTTACCATTGCCGGGTATCCAAAACGCGGTAACCCCATTCTGGGTAAAGTGGTTAATATTGGTTCGGATGAACCTGCAACGGCGGCCGACGACCAGCCTTACACCACACTGGGTTACACCAATGGACTGGGCTTCCGTGATTTAGGTGACGAAACTGACGCTGACGCGATTTATTCGTATGCCGCTAATACTGGCCGGATGGACCTGACTGACGTGGATACCACTGCATCAGGCTATCACCAGGAAGCACTGGTACCCATGGGTTCAGAAACCCACGCGGGAGAAGATGTAGGTATCTATGCGAAAGGTCCAGGGGCCTGGTTAGTAAATGGCACCAACGAACAAAGCGTGATCTTTCATGTGATGGATTACGCGGGTGACATCGTGAATAAAGCCGAACAAGCAATAGAATAATCTGTTGCGATAAATAACCGTTCGGATTACCGATGGGTTACCGGTAGGTTGCCGCCAAGCGGCAACCTATTTTGCGTCTTAAAAATCATCACACTTTGAATACCAATGAGAACATGATGTACAGAGCACTTCTTTTATCCATAAGTTTTTGTTTGAGCGCCCAACTGGCGCACGCCGAAAGCTGTGACGCCCAGGCTTCCACCCTGCATGCTGAATATACAATCCATACGCATTCAGCAAAAGGTGACAACACCAAACTGCTGAATTTATGGCGTCAGCAGAACATGGTTGCCCATGAATACCCACAAACCCGGATCACAGAAACCTGGGAACACATCCACAACCGCTTAATAAAGCCCACGCGCTATTTTGATGAACACCAGCGTGCTATCGAGTATCAACCTGGAGAGTCGGTTCACGGTAAAACAGAAACCAGCTGGACGTATCGCAATCAGTTATTCAGTGACGAATTACTGGCAAGTATGACACCAGGTAACATACAAGGTGATGACTGCCTGCAAACTCAAACGTACACACTCAACAAAAACGGTGCTGAATGGACCCTAATCTGGCTGCCTGAGTTGAGCATTGCGAAGTCTTTCTCGGTTGTATCGGGGTCTCAAACAATTGAATGGTCACTTACCACACTGCAGTTCGACCCGGCTCCTGTAGACGCTTTTTTTGCCCACCGCATGGCCTACCAAACTACGGATTTTGCCGACATAGGCGATGACCATACTGATCCCTTTTTAACCAAAATGGTACACCAGGGCTTTATCGAAAAAGGCGCATCCGGGTACTACAACGCCAAAGGTGAAGCCATAGGCGAAGGGCATCACCATTAACCACTGAGAGAGAGCTCACCGCACTTTCAT
The DNA here is from genome assembly GCF_047290655.1 of Alteromonas sp. AMM-1. Lineage (NCBI taxonomy): Bacteria > Pseudomonadati > Pseudomonadota > Gammaproteobacteria > Alteromonadales > Alteromonadaceae > Alteromonas > Alteromonas sp. AMM-1. The sequence continues at coordinate 33,636 of NZ_JBLBUE010000029.1, forward strand.
TCACCTGCTCACTTATTTATGAAATGCAGACTGCAGATACGGCTGTCTGCATTCATATACTCAAACAATCCCTGTGGCCACTGGCAAGATGATGCATATGTGTTATATAACATGCATGTTAAATAAAAAGTAATGCGTACTGCATTGCGAATACCGTGCATCAAGGAAGGTGATAATGACGGTTTGGCTACTCTCTCAGGAAAACTTCATCTACGGATCGGTACTATTTATCTTGCTTGTCATTTTATTTATCGAAT